>JAOAHK010000234.1 GCA_026415275.1 Anaerolineales bacterium | reverse complement strand
GCTTTAAGAAGGGGAGCATCAAGGCGCGGTTGATACCGAAAATGCCTCCTAACACCATTCCCAAACCTAAAAGAATAAAGATCACCGCCCGCAAAGGTCGAGATAGAAAACGCAAAGATGCTGCTGATAGTAATGGAAGCCACCAGGTATCTGGTGCTGTCCGATAAATATGCAGTATCACAATCCCAAGCCCTACCCCAATCAAGGTTGTGCCTACAAGGGTAAGCAGCAACCATCGCTTGACGCCAATTCCAGGTAAAAACCAGAGAAAGTACTGAGGAAGATCCTTACGAAATCGTTGAATTGGAGATAAAACCTTGGGGAATTTCATACCATTTTCATCATAGCAGCCTTTCAGCATATCGCCATACTTTCTAAGAAATTTTTAATGATTGATGCCAAATAAAAATCAGAATGTGCTATACTTTCTCTAATAAGCTTTATGAAACGTCCAAAAACTACTCCCCATAACTACTCTTGGGAAATACTTTCACAAACTTTTCCAATAACTCCGCAAGTAAATGATGCCCTCCGGGATTATCCCTCTATTCTAAGACAATTATTTTTCAATCGGGAGATTTACAACAGAGAACAAGCGGAAGAATTCCTCTCTCCCACCTTAGATAGAGCCCATGATCCTTGGCTAATGAAAGGGATGCGAGCTGCCATCGATCGCATTTGTTTTGCTATAAGAAGAAGGGAAAAAATAGCCATTTATGGAGATTATGATGTAGATGGTGTAAGCGCCACTGCCCTTTTATACGATTTTCTAGAAACACTCGGTGCTGATGTGCACCCCTACATTCCCAATCGTTTTGAAGAAGGATACGGAGTTAAACAAGAAGGCTTAAGAGCACTCAAAGAAGAAGGAACGAAGCTGGTGATCACCGTCGACTGTGGTGCAAGGGCAAATATTGAAGCGGAATATGCTCGTTCCATAGGTCTTGATCTAATTGTTACTGATCACCACCAGCCGCACCAAGAAAATCCACACGCTATTGCAATGCTCAATCCCAAACAAAAAGATGAAACTTATCCCTACCCAAACTTGAGCGGAGTTGGTATTGCCTATAAACTCGTTCAAGCCCTGCAACAAACACTAAACTCCGCTAAGCCTGACATGACAGAATATCTTGATTTAGTCGCTTTGGGCACGATTGCAGATATAACCCCGCTCAACGGAGAAAACCGCATTCTAGTTGCCAATGGATTAGCTCAACTCCGTAAAACGCAACGCATTGGTCTACGGGCTCTTGCAGCCATCAGCGGCACCAAGCTCGAAGAGCTCAATACCTATCATGTTGGCTACTTGCTTGCCCCACGTCTCAATGCTGCGGGAAGGCTAGAGTCCGCTTCCGCCGCTTTTGAATTACTGACAACAAGGAATCCTCAAAAAGCACTTCAGTTGGCTCAGGAATTAGATAACCGCAATCGGGAGCGTCAGGAAATTACCCTGCAGCACGACCTTCAAGCTATCGAACAAGTCGAGAGGTACTTAGAATCTACCCATCTCCTTGTCGCCTACGATCCATCCTTCAACTCAGGCGTGATTGGATTAGTTGCAGCCCACTTAGTCGAAACTTTTTATCGTCCGGCAGTGGTCGCCACTGAATTCAACGGTTTCATCAGAGGCTCCTGCCGCAGTATCCCCGAATTCCATATCACCGAAGCTTTGGATGAATGCTGCGATCTCATGGAATACCATGGAGGGCACGCTGCTGCAGCCGGTTTTACGATTCGCAAAGAGCGCTTTGCGGAATTTGTTTACCGCTTACAAGAAATCGCTCGCGAACAATTAGGGTCGATATCCCTTAAGCCAAAATTGCGTGCTGACCTTCCCATTGACTTAAGTAAACTTGGGAAGCTGCTCTTAGAATATCCACTTATTCAATATCTAGATAAATTCGAGCCCACTGGTTATGGCAATCCTTCGCCATCCTTTGTATCTTTTGGGTTAAGTCCTAAAAATATCAAACGGATTGGGAGAGACCAGACTCATCTGCGCTTCGATGTCCCCCCAGGATGGAAATGTATCGCCTTCCGTTGTGGTGAATTAGCAGAGATATTTCCACCAAAAGTTGATATTTTATACCATATTGAAAAAAACACATACAATGGAAATAATTATCTCCAACTCAATGTTCGCGACATAAAACCTACTACTCCCCCAAAATAGTCGTATTCAATCCACAAATCGATACTTAATCAAAGCCCACATTGCCTCAAAGGCGTCTTTCATTTTGATCTTTTTTCCTTCAGAATAATCGCGCGGATAAAAAGCAATTGGGACTTCAAAAATGCGAACTTTTCGCTTCAGTATTTTTGCGGTAAATTCAGGTTCAAAGTCAAACCTTCTCGCACGTAAAGGTATTCCTTCGATTACCTCCCGGCGAAACACCTTATACCCCGTTTCCATATCCGTCAATATATTGTTATATAAAATATTGGTCACCAAGGTCAAAATTTTATTAGCCACCATGTTCCAAAACAAAATTGGCCGCCTGGGTGCACCCAGAAATCGCGAGCCATATACTACATCTGCGACACCTTCTTGGATAGGTTTCAGCAAGTTTGGATATTCACGGGGATCGTATTCCAAATCTGCATCTTGAATCAAGATCACATCCCCGCGAACAGAGCGCAACCCTGTGCGAATGGCTGCACCTTTGCCTTGATTCCTTTCATGAAAGATCACTCGAAAAGGCTCTTTACCAACATAGGTCTTGAGAAGCTCTCTAGTGCCATCAGACGAACCATCATCAACGATAACGATTTCATCGGCCAACTGCATCTTTTGAACTCTATTTAAAATTTCTTGAATTGTGTTCTTCTCATTATACACAGGAACGATGACAGAAAGTTTCATGAGCCCGATTATACCTGTTTCTGAAGAAATGATTAGCGAACAAACTATAAATAAGTGACACCATGCTATAATGATGGTGAGAAGTTATAAGGAGCATTCTTATGACCCTTCTACGCTCAAAAATGGATGTCAGTGCGAACCCGCCTCAACCGTCGGCAGGTTTTCTTCCCTCTCCAATAACTAATATTGACGATACTGGATTATCCGCATTATGGCTCCAAGATCTAGTCCTAAAAATCCTTTATTTTCAAGGTTATCTCAGCGGCTTTAAGATTGCTGAAGAGATCGCACTGCCGTTCAGCGGCATTGTTGACCAAATCATGGAAGCCCTCAAAAGGGAAAAATTTGTGGAGATTAAGTCTTCGCAACAAATGGGGTTGGGAGAGGGTTCGTACATCTACGGAATTACAGGCTTGGGTATTACCCGCGCACGTGAAGCACTAGAACGCAGTCAATATGCAGGCCCTGCCCCAGTGCCAATCAAGATTTATAACATGGGGATATTGCGCCAAAGCCGCGCTAAGTCTTATTTCACTTCCCGTTCCCTTCGCCAAGCCCTCTCTGCGCTAGTGGTTAATGAAAAAACCTTGCAACGTATCGGACCAGCCGTTAACTCTGGAACCTCAGTTTTTCTTTATGGACCACCAGGGAATGGTAAAACTACCATTGCGCGAAGCATTGGCAACATGATTCTTCAGGATACTATGTATATCCCGTATGCAGTTTACATTGACGGTCAAGTTATCAAACTGTTTGATAACGTAAATCATCAACTAGCCAGAGAAGAAGATACAACCGCAGTGGGTACGGGAACTCTGAAATCAACTGGTCGCCGGGATCCTAGATGGATCAAAATCCGCCGGCCATTCATTGTCACCGGTGGCGAATTAAACATGGAAAGTCTGGACCTGGTCTATGACGACATCAATAAATTTTATGAGGCTCCTTTCCAAATGAAAGCTAACGGCGGAATTTTATTGATTGACGACTTTGGACGTCAACAGATTCGACCGCGTGATCTTCTGAACCGCTGGATTGTGCCACTTGAAAACCGAATCGATTACCTTACTTTGAAAACTGGGCGTAAAGTTGAAATTCCATTTGACGTGATGGTCATCTTCTCTACCAACTTACCCCCGCGTGATCTGGTTGACGAAGCCTTTTTGAGAAGGTTGCGTCATAAAATCGAAATCGGAGATCCATCTTATGATGAATTTCGGGAAATCTTCAAACGAATCGCTTCCATTAAGGGAGTAATCTACAGCGATCAAGGATTAGCATACCTTTTGCAGGAATGGTACATCAAGCGCGGCCGAAAACTGCGCGCTTCCCACCCTAGAGACCTGTGCGACCAAATTTTGGATATCTCTCGTTTTCTAGGTGTAGAACCTATCATGTCCAAAGATCTCATTGATCGTGCAGCCGAGTCGTACTTCGTGGATATCTGAGCAAAAGAAACATCACACTTAGCCCTCAATTCCTGCTCCTATGGAACGAAATAGACTTTTTGAACTTCAACGTCCAATTATCTTTGCTCATCGAGGCTCTAGCGCCTACGCTCCCGAAAATACCCTTTCAGCTTTTGAACTGGCAATCAAACAAAATGTGCAAGCTATTGAATTCGACGTTACCTTGACCAAAGACAAAATTGTGGTTGTCTTCCACGATTCAAATACTGAAAGGATCACCGGACATAAGGGAAAGATCAATCAAATGACCCTAAGTGAGATCAAAAAGCTAGATGCTGGCAGCTACTTTGATTCCTCCTTCGAAGGAGAAAAAATCCCCACACTAGAGGAGGTTTTCGATCTTGTGGGGAACAAGGTGTTGATGCTGTCTCTTATACACATCTGACGCTGCCGACGAGCG
>JAOAHK010000233.1 GCA_026415275.1 Anaerolineales bacterium | reverse complement strand
GCTTGGCACCGAGCGGAGGTCGGTGGTACGGAGGGTGTACCGTCAAGCTCGGCTTGGCACCGACCAGAAGTCGAGGGTACGGTGAGTGTACCGCCAAGCTTGGCTTGGCAAAAACCAGACGTTGAGGGATCAGGTTTCCGCAGTTTAGACCCTAATCCCTGAAAAAGTGAATCGCCTGAGCAGGAATAGCTAAAGAAAGGACTTCTCCTTCTTTGGGTATCTTCTCTGAACAAGGAATTGAGAACGAGAGTCGCTGCTCACCCCATTGAATCTCAACTAAACAGTTGACACCGCGAAAAACCTTTTGTAGCACTCTTCCTTCGATCCTTAAGTCTCCCTTTCCGTTCACCCTTGCCCCTTCCGGTCGAATTAGGACAATCCCCTTCCCTTCTGGCTCACTGGGGTAAGGCATTCTCCCAATAGGCATAATCAGCCACCTTTCCCCCTTGTCGCGGATAATTTCACCCGCAACAAAATTCTTCATCCCCAAAAACCGCGCAACAAAGGGAGAAGCTGGTTGATGATAAATCTCTTGGGGGGTGCCGATCTGCTCAATCCTTCCTTTATCCATAACAATTACTCTATCAGCAACCATAAAGGCTTCTTCTTGATCATGGGTCACGTAAATGGCTGTTTGATTCATATGGCGCAAGATTTGGCGCAACTCCAATGCTAGACGGTCTCTTAATGTTCGATCCAGTGAAGCAAGCGGCTCATCTAGCATTAGCAATTCTGGTTGAGGGGCTAACGCACGCGCCAAAGCAACGCGTTGCATTTCCCCTCCGGATAAACTTGTGACATCGCGTCCCTCGAACCCTGTCAAGTTGACTAACTCCAACATCTCCTTAACCCGCTGCTGAATTTGATGGGGAGAGAAATTCCGCACACGTAAACCGAACGCGATGTTTTCAAACACATTGAGGTGCGGAAATAGGGCTAAATCCTGAAACATCAAGCCAAAATTGCGCTGATGAGAGGGAGTGCCGCGCAGAGAATGCCCTTTCCAATAGACTTCACCCTGATCCGGTTCAAATAAGCCGGCGATGATCGCTAATGTGGTCGATTTTCCACAGCCGCTTGGACCAAGCAAGGCGACGATTTCTCCCAATCCCACCGAAAAGGAGACATTTTCCAGGACGCGCTTGTTTTCAAAAGATATGCTCACGCTATGCAGCACTAAAGCATCCATGCTCTAACCTTTTCCCTAAAATTCTCCGATTTCACCACTGCGAAATCTTTCAATCAGAATCATCCCTGCCGCAGTGACGCCCATCAACAAAACGCTCAAAGCCATTGCCTGACTGTAATTCAACTCGCCAGGTTGTCCTAAAAAGCGGTAAATTGCGATTGGTAAGGTTGGATATTCCGGTCTGGTCAGCAAGGCTGTTGCGCCAAACTCTCCCATCGAGATGCCAAAAGCAAAAACCCCAGCCACAAGTACTGCCCGGCCAATGATTGGTAAATCGACTCGTTGCACAATTTGCCGAGGGTTTGCCCCTAAGACCGCCGCAGCTTGATGATAGCGCGGACGAATGCTACGCAAGGCGGGTAACAGGCTACGCACGATAAAGGGAAAGGCGACCAAAGTGTGCGCTAAAGGGATCAGCAGTGGCGATGCCCTTAAATCGATTGGTGATCGGTGGAAAGCTAACAGAAAGCCCAATCCCAAGGTCACTGAAGAGGTGCCTAAAGGGAGTAGAATGATCGGCTCGAGCCATCGCCTTAAGCGTTCTAATGTCAGGGATTCTTGGGGGCGAGATAAAAACCAGGCGGTAGGAAAACCAATCAAAAAGCCTAGTAGAACAGTTGTCAGGGCATAACTGACGGAAATCCCCATTGCCCGAAAGGGAGGGATATAAAACAACGAAGCACGGCGGTTGAGGAAGATCTCTCGATAAGCAACAAGGCTCACTGTGGGTTTGGTAAAACTCCGCTCTCCTCGTTCCCAGCCGGCGTAAACGACGGATCGTCCAACCAATGCAAGCAATGGCAAAACTTGAAAAGCGATTAAGAACGAAACAACCAGAAAAGCGAAAACTTTTTGCGAAGGCTTCAAGAGCCGAGAGAGCACTCTCTTTTGGGCAGCGAGTGGTAAGGGGCGAGTTACTTGTTCAGATAGCCGGTTGTAAGCCACCGTCAATCCCAGCGTGCAGCCAAGTTGAATCAGGGACAAAAACACTGCTGTTGGAATGTTCAATAAGGCGGTCATTTGGTAATAAATTTCTACTTCGAGTGTTGCATAGCGCGGTCCACCCAAAATGAGGATAACCCCAAACGAAGTGAAGTCAAAAATAAAGACCAAAAGAGAAGCCGAGGAGACTGCTGGCAGGAGCAGAGGAAAAGTAACTCGCCAAAAGGCTTGCCAAGGTGGGGCGCCAAGGCTGCGTGCTGCCTGATTCAAGCGTGGGTCAAGGCGCGACCAATAATCTCCCACCAAGCGTAGTACGATGGTTAGGTTGTAGAACACATGCGCAATCAAGATGGCTATTAAGCTGTTGGTCAGCGTAAAAGGTGGTTCGCGAAAACCCAACAAATTGACTGCCATCACATTTGCCCAGCCGCGCGGTCCGAACAGGGCATTGAAAGAAGCTGCAACCACTAAGGTTGGCAAGACAAAAGGAATAGTGCTGAGCGAGCGCAGCAATGTTTTGCCGCGAAATTCATAACGGGCAAATGGATAAGCTGCTGGTAAACCCAAGAGCACTGTAAGGAGAGTGGATAAAAAAGCTTGATAGACTGTAAAACCAAACACCCGTCCCAAGTAGGCAACATTCAAGGCTTGTAAAGACCCTCCGCTCTCACTAGCCATTCTATTTATGGCAAAGACAAGGATGCTTCCTAAAGGGTAGAAATAAAAGAGCGACAGAAAAAGAACGGGGAGCGCCCAGATCAGAGCGCTACCCCATTTCCAATTCCAGCGGAAGGGGAAGGAGCCTTTCATCGTAATACAGTTTCTGTCCAAGCTTGAATCCAAGCTTCACGGTTTTGCTCAATGGCTTGAGGACTCACCGGGGCTGTTTCGGTTGGAATTACCACAAATTTGGTAAACTCCTCGGGCAACTTTGCGTTTGGGTTGACCGGGAAGACAAACATCTGTAAGGGCATATCCTCTTGGAAGGTTGTACTGAGCATAAAATCGATCCATTTCTCAGCCAAGCCGCGATTGGCTGTCCCTTTCAGCACGCCGACGAATTCAATTTGGCGGAAGCAGGATTTCCCCTCTGTTACCACGCCAGTTGGAGGCTCGTCGATTGGTGTCTCGGCAAAGATCACCTCGGCAGGGGGACTAGAGCTATAAGAAACCACAATCGGTCGGGCGCCGCCATGCACACTGAATTCCGTGTAATAGGCCGTTTCCCAGTCATTGACCACCTTTACGTCATTTTCAACCAGCTTTTTCCAGTAATCCAGATATCCTTGCTCGCCAAAGACGCCAATGGTTGCTAGCAGAAAGGCTAAACCTGGTGAAGAAAGTGCCGGGTTTTGCACAACCAAGAGGCTTTTGTACTCAGGTTTGAGCAAGTCGGTTAAGTTTTGTGGTGGCTGAAGCCCTTTATCCGCGAAATAAGTCCGGTCGTAGTTAAGGCAGACATCGCCATAATCGACCGGCAACGCCCGGTTTTGGGGGTCTAATTGAAATTCGGTCGGAATATCTTTCAGGAACGGTGAGGAATAGGGCTCAAAGATACCTTCCTTCAAAGCTCGGCTTAAGAAGGTGTTGTCAACGCCGTAGAATACGTCGGCAAGCGGGCTACCTTTAGCTAAAATGGCTTTGTTGAGAGCGCTGCCAACGTCACCGGCTTTGAGAAATTGGACCTTGACCTGATGTTGGGATTCAAACGCTGCAATCACCGTCTCGCTGGCAGCAAACGAGTCATGGGTCATCACAGTTAGACTGCTGGATTGAGTTGGGGTTGGGGAAGGGGTAGCTTGGGAACAGGCTGTTCCCAAAAAGCTGACGATAAAAAGCACTGTGCTCAACTTGAAAATCATTTGAAAAGATTGGATTTTTTTTAGCATAGGAAACCTCCGAAATCAAACAGACTGATGGATTACAACAACCAATAGGGAACCTTGTTGAAGCTCAATCCTAGCCTTATCTTTAACGAGGACATTGCTCAGTCCGCGTGTCATCCCAAAGATTAAGTCTTCACCGTGGAGCGCATACTCCAATCCTTGAGCGGTCACGCCTTTTGCATCTCCAATCAGAGGGATTAAGGAGAGGGTATCTCCCACCTTACCCATGATTTGAATTTGTTTTGTAGGGGGAGCGTTTAGAAAATGTAATTCATACTCTCCATCCAACAGCACCATCGGAATGTGGCGAAACCGTTGGGAGACGGGCAGAAGCAAGTTGGCAAAGGTTTGATCCCACCTTGCTCCTAAACCACCAAGAATAACAATTTGATCTACACCATGTTGGTCGGCTATCTGAAGGGCTAACTCTAAATCCGTTTCATCTTTCCGTGCGGGAAAACGCTCCACCTGCACCCCCTGATTTTGCATTCGTTGTACCTCTTCCTCGGTGAGCGAGTCAAAGTCGCCAACGAGGATATTGGGGAGTATATTCAAGCGCTGACAATGACGCAAGCCGCCGTCGGCAGCAATGCGCAACTGTGCTTGGGCAAGCCACTGGTCGATCAAGGGCGAAGGATTGAAAACACCATTTGCAAAGAGTATCGCACGCAACAAGAAACCCTCCTCTCGCCGGAGGAGGGTATAGAACGATGTTGAGAGC
>JAOAHK010000232.1 GCA_026415275.1 Anaerolineales bacterium | reverse complement strand
ACCAAGCTGCACTTTTTGAGGATATAGACATTCTGCCTACATTAGAGACTGTCGAGGGCGAGTTCCTAGAAAGCGAGTTTGAAGAATAAGATGGCAAACCGACTCCTCTTTTCCAATTCACCGTATCTGCTTCAACATGCCAATAATCCCGTTGATTGGTACCCTTGGGGAGATGAAGCCTTTGAGAAAGCTCGACGAGAAAATAAGCCTATCTTTCTAAGCATTGGGTATGCTTCATGTCATTGGTGTCATGTGATGGCACACGAGTCCTTTGAAGATGAGCAGGTCGCCGATTATCTCAATCGGCATTTCGTTTCTATAAAGGTTGATCGTGAAGAAAGACCTGACGTTGACTCAATTTACATGAATGCTGTGGTTGCCCTTACTGGACATGGCGGTTGGCCACTATCCGTGTTTCTAACCCCTGAAGGTAAACCTTTTTTTGGCGGAACCTATTACCCACCAGTCGCTCGTCATCGTTTGCCAGCATTTATCGACGTTCTTCGGGCAATTCAAGAAGCTTGGGCAACAAAGCGAGAGCAGATTGAAGAGGCAACTGCACAGATTTATAACGCCCTTCAACAACAATATCAAACCCGGCTATCAAGACGTAGTATCAAAAAAGAAGATCTGGAAGCAGCCACAACACAAATGCTTCATGCTTACGATTGGCAATACGGCGGCTGGGGAAAAGCTCCAAAATTTCCCCAGCCAATTGCATTGGAATTCCTAATTCGTCGATATACCAATGATCATAGCCTTACCAAACTCAAGGAATTAATCGAGCACGCTCTTGAAAAAATGTCCTTGGGGGGAATGTATGATTTATTGGAAGGTGGATTTTGCCGTTATAGCACCGATCAACGCTGGATGGTTCCCCACTTTGAAAAGATGCTCTATGATAACGCTCAGCTTGGGCTTGTATATCTATACGCATATATCTTAACCAGAAACGAAACTTTCAAATTCATATTAGAACAGATAGTGGAATTTTTATTGAATAATTTACGAGACTCGAGTGGATTATATTACTCAAGCATGGATGCCGATTCGGAAGGTGAAGAGGGTAAGTATTATACCTTTACGTTAGAAGAATTGCGCAACACGCTAACTCCTGAAGAGTATGAGCACTTTTCGCTTACACATCATCTCTCACCGCTTGAGTCAAATCCTCAATGGATGGTCTTTCAACCTATCGAGAGGCATCCTCCAGAAGACAAATTAGCTCTGACAGTAAGGGTATATGAAAAAGTTCGTCAACTCCGCGCAACCAAAACCCGCCCAAATATCGACGACAAATGTATCTTAAGCTGGAATGGACTTCTCTTGCGCTTCTTTGCTGAGGCGAGCAAGTACTTGGACTCTGAAAAATTTCTCAATTTAGCTACCTCTTTAGCCACAGCAATTCGAGACTGGTACCTAAAGGAAAATGCGCTGTTTCGGATCAAGCGAGGAGACACAATTTCAACACCAGCTTTGTTAGAAGATTATTCCGCGGTTATCATAGGTTTGCTATCCCTATACGAGGTCAGTGGCGATAATCAATGGTTTGCGTTAAGCAAATTCTTAGCCAACTTAATGCTGGAAAAATTTGCTGACCCTAAAGGCGGATTTTTCGACGTTTCAGCGGAACATAACCACTTAATCTTAAGACCCAAAGAAATTCAGGATACTGCTACACCCTCAGCCAACACCTTGGCTTTCCGAGCGCTCCTAACCCTATCTGTGCTCGATGGCACCTATTTAGAATTTCTAGATAAACATCTTCCCTTCATTGAGTCGATTCTTGATCATGTCCTGCGGTATCCGCTTTCTTTTGCGTCCTGGTTGACTTTGATTGACATGATCTTGGTTGAGCCTAGAGAGGCTGTCTTGGTTGGTTCCTATCAAGAGCTTCGACCGTTCTTTAAAGTGTTATGGTCAACATTACGAGGTAATCTGATCGTATGCCATTCAGATATTCCCCTTCCGCCATCAACTCCGCAAATTCTAAAAGATCGCCCCAAAATTAATCAACAACCTACTGCATATTTATGCCGCTTAGGGTTTTGTCAAAATCCCACGACGGATGTTCAAGAGTTTGATAAAATGCTAACCGCCAATTGATTGGGTGTTATCCTCAATAGCAACATTTTTAGGAGAGCTGTATGAAGCAAGTGATTTCTGCCATTAAGGGTACACGGGATTTCTACCCGGAGAATATGGCAATCCGAACCTGGCTGTATGAAAACATTAAGACAATTTCTCAACGCTTTGGCTATCAAGAATATGAGGGACCGTTTTTAGAGCCAATTGAACTTTATGCGGCAAAATCTGGAGAGGAATTGGTTAAGGAGCAGTCCTTCGTCTTTCCCGATCGAAGTGGCGATCTCATCACCCTACGCCCAGAATTAACCCCTACCCTAGCACGCATGGTTGCTCAAAAGCAAAAACAATTAGTCTTT
This sequence comes from Anaerolineales bacterium, assembly GCA_026415275.1. Lineage (GTDB taxonomy): Bacteria > Chloroflexota > Anaerolineae > Anaerolineales > UBA4823 > NAK19. The sequence continues at coordinate 2,383 of JAOAHK010000232.1, read as the reverse complement.
CCTCTTAGATGGTGGTCTTTCGGCCCTTTTTGGCGGTATGAGAAACCTCAAAAAGGACGATCGAGAGAATTTTTCCAATGGAATATTGATCTGATTGGAATTAATACCCCAGAAGCAGATGCGGAATTGCTCTCGGTGATTGTTGCCTTCTTTAAATCAGTTGGCTTGGATTCAACGAAGGTGAAAATTTTCGTCAACGATCGCAAGCTGATGGAAGACCATCTAAACCAATTGGAAATTTCACCAGATAAGCGCTCCAATATATTCCGATTAATCGATCGAAAGGAAAAAATGGAATTCCGGGAATGGGAAAACTATGCCAAAGCGGAGGGACTTAATGCTTCCCAAATTACAGGCATTGTTAATTTACTGCAAAATACTGAGTTATGGAAATCTTCCTCGAACTTAATCAGAATTTTCCAAGCGTTAGAAAACGAAGAAGCAAGCGATTATGTTGAATTTGATCCAAACATCATCCGTGGTCTAGATTACTACACCTCAACCGTCTTCGAAGCCAAAGATATTGGTGGCACGGTGCGCAGATCAATTTTAGGAGGAGGTCGATACGATGACTTACTAGCTGCTGTTGGCGGCGATCCCTTGCCAGCCGTTGGATTTGCAATGGGTGATGTTGTGATTTCCCTAATCTTGGAAGAATACCACTGTGTCCCTCCGAATATCTTTTCTCACCCTGCCAAGGTTTTGATCACAACTTTTTCTAGTGAAACTTTGCCACACTCTCTGAGATTAGCTCACCGATTGCGGGAGAAAGGGATTAATGTTATGACTTATCCTGAGGTTGTTCATTTGAATAAGCAACTCAAATACGCTGATCGGATCAATATCCCATACACGATCATCTTAGGGCCAGACGAAATTGCCTCAGAGAGCATTACCGTTAAGTCGTTAAGAAGTGGTGAACAAATTCAGATCGGAGTTTTAGAGATCGAAGAAAAACTCATTCCCCTCCTTGCTTCCCCGCAAGAACCATGATAAAATTTCCACCTGAGGATGGTGCCAGTAGCTCAATTGGCAGAGCATCGCACTGTGGATGCGAGGGTTGTGGGTTCGAGACCCATCTGGCACCCCTTAATCGTATTTAGAAGTCCCCTAAGTCCACACTGATTACACTCTAAGTCTCTAAGTCAAAGAAAAGAGCGCGACGCATCTCCTGAATATGTTCTGGGGAACTGCCACAACACGCCCCGATCAGCCTTGCTCCAAATTGCCGCACGGTTAGGGCATGTTCAGCCATAATTTCAGGAGACCCGTCATAAATCACTTTCCCCTCAACGAGTTTCGGTATACCAGCATTTGCTTTGGCAATCATTGGAACTTGACAACCTGCTTTATGCATTCTCTCAACCACTGCTTCAAGTTCCTGAGGTCCCTTTCCACAATTTGCCCCAACTGCGTTCAACTCCAGCTCTTGAGCAAGTTGAACTAACTGTTCGGGAGTGACTCCCATCATTGTTCTGCCTTTGCTTTCAAATGTCATCGTTACGCTGATGGGTAGGCGAGTTACAGAGCGAGCGCCTTGGACAGCCGCTTTAACCTCTTGGAGGTCAGCCATTGTCTCAATCCAGATCACATCCACACCCCCGCTAGATAAACCGGCAACCTGCTCAGCAAATGCCTGAACTGCATCATCAAAATTCAACTTTCCAAAGGGTGCCATTAATTCACCAGTCGGGCCAACAGATCCTGCCACAACAACATTTGGGTATTCAGCGGCAACTTCACAAGCTAGCTTGGCCGCAGCGTAGTTAATTTCGCGCACTCGATCATCTAATCCATGCCTCTTTAACCGAAAGCGGTTGGCACCGAAGGTGTTAGTCAGGATAATACTTGAACCCGCTTCAATATAGGCACGGTGAATTTCCCTCACAACATCAGGACGATCCAAGTTCATGCGTTCGGGAGCTTGCCCTGCCTCTAAGCCTCTTGACATGAGCATCGTTCCCATTGCCCCATCGAGCAGGATGATCTTTGGTTCCGAAAGAAGCTGTTCAAATTTGTTCATTGCTCACCTTTGGGAAATGAGTTTGGAAAGCCTGTTATTAAACAAAGAGTGGCGAGGGAGGGATTTGAACCCACAACCAAGGGCTTATGAGTCCCCTGCTCTGCCATTGAGCTACCTCGCCCAGCAATAAAATTTGGCAGTCACCTATAAATATGTAAATAGGCTATATCCTGAACCGCTGGCAATTATAAGCAGAGAGTTCTCTATTGGCAAGGGTCAAACCTGTTCTTATTCTGAAATACGATTTTAGCCTCCATTTTCAGGTTTTGGCACGATAAGTTCATGAATGGCTCGAACAGCTCTTTCTTCATCTGCGCTGTCAATCACCAAGGATATCGAGACCTCCGATGAGCCTTGTGC
>JAOAHK010000022.1 GCA_026415275.1 Anaerolineales bacterium | reverse complement strand
GGGGATTACTTGTGGATTGTCAAAGAGAATCAACCTCGCCTGCGTTGGGCAATTGAGAAGCTGTTTGTGCAGGAAGTCTGCAGGTTGCACCAGGGAGCACCCCTCTCCAAGCATGTCCACCTCGATACCCAAGTTCACAAGCAGCGCGGTCGCATCGAGAAGCGCACCCTGATGACGAGCTCATGGTTGAATGACTATCTCAACTGGCCTCACCTTGGGCAGGTGTTTCGTCTGGAAACCCTCACCTGGCATCCCAAAGATCGTCGCAGAAGCCGTAAGATCGTTTATGGCTTGACCAGCTTATCGCCCCAGCAAGCCAACCCTGCTCGCCTCCTGACTTTGAGACGCTCCTACTGGGGGATTGAAAGCGGCTTGCACTACCGCCGCGACGTGAGTTTGCATGAAGATCCTACCCGCTTGACCGTTGGTGCTTCGAGCCATAACATGGCGACACTCAACAATTTGGTTATTGCCTTATGCTCCTTGCAAGGCTTTCGCTACATCCCCAAAGCTCGCCGTTTGTTTTGCGCTCAACCAAAGCTCGCCTTGAAATTGATCACTTCTGCTCATTTTCCTTTCTTGTGAAAGCCGTGATGGTTCTCCCCTCTAAGCGAGACTTCCATTGGGATTCAAGGAATAATTGATGATTAGGAACGGTGATATCGGTTGGCTTTTTGCCCACCAACGCCTCAGGGGAGTAGCCCAGCATATCGGCAAAGGCGCGATTGACAAAGATAAAGTGTTGGTTGCGGTCAACCACGGTGATACCCGTATCGATGGAGTTCATCACTTGTAAGATAAATTCGCGTTCCGCTTGCAGTTCCGCTGTGCGTTCAGCAACCCGCAATTCCAGCAGAGATTGTTGAACTTCCAGATCGGTCACCAACCGTGCGTTTGCCATACCGAGGGATAGGCGATTGGCAACTTCTTGGGCAAAGGTAAAATCTTTAGCAGTCAATGCCCTTTCCCCTTTATGACGGCACAGGACTATCACCCCAAAAACCAAATGGCTTGCCCTCAAGGGTAAGATCATCAGGCTATGAATGCCAACTAACTCCTGGACTTTGTGCAATGGTGGTTGGGTGACAATCGGAAGATGAGGATGGGGCAGCGCTTCCCAAAACAACGGCTGAGCATCCCCTAACACCTCCTGCCATGGAGGGTTCTTTATCGGGATGCGGTGCGGTTTTAGGGCATTACTGAGGACAGAGAGCAGCAAGGGATCGGGGTGAGAGAAGGCGGCTAAGCTTAGAGCTTGCTTGGTTTCATCGCAGAGATAAATTCCGCATGTTGCTTGCAAGCTTTCAGCAGTGTGCCGAGCAACGGTTTCCAGAAGCACGGGGAGATCGCGCTGACAAGCCACAATTTGTTGGGAAATCTGTGCCAGGCTTGCTGCGCGGCGACTTTCCTGACGCAGGGCTTCTTCATGCCAATGGCGTTGCAATGCAAGAGCGTAGAGATCAGCAAAGCGCTCGAGAACCTCTGCATGGGTCGAACGGTAAGGCTCGGCGGCGTTGGCAACCGCAATCAAGCCCATGATGTGCTCATTGACCTTGGCAGGAGCCATCAGAAGGCGCTCAATGGGGATATGGCTTTGTTTGAAGGGATATTCACCGAAGTCTTTGGCAAGGTCATTGCTGAAAACGGCTTTTCCTTCGCGGGTTACCCAACTCCATAAGCCCATAAGGCTATCAAACGAAGACGAGTATTTGGCGAAAATCCCTTTTTGTGGCTCAGCCTGCACCATCAAACCAACAAACTCACCCATGCCATATGGGTTTTGATAGCCGATAAACCCCAAGGGGCTCTTGGTAAGCTGTTGAGCTTCCTGCAAGGCGAGGTCTGAAAGTTTTTCGAGGTCGAAGGGGGATAGCAAATTCTTGGAAAGCTCGGCGAGCACAGAGCGCAAATGCAACTCAGCGGCGAGGGCTCTCTCTAACTCGCGGCGCTGGGTGATGTCGTGGGCTAAAGCGACTGTAGCGGTCTCACCATTCCATTGAGTGAGTGCAACGCTCATCTCGACCGGTGCCGACGACCCATCCTTGCGGACGATTTGAATTTCATAGCGGTTCGGACTAGGTTCACCGCGCAGACGAGCTTCCCATCGTTCGGTCACTAAAGGCAAATCATAAGGGTGGATGACCGCCGCAAAGTGTTTTCCCAACAACTCTTCACGAGTGTAACCAAGTAATTCACAGGCTTGGTGATTGACGTAGGCAAAATTTCCCCTCTGGTTGACAATAAAAATTGCCTCGATGGCGTTTTCAGATAAGGCGCGAAAGTTGGCTTCGCTCTCTGCCAGCAAGCGGGCATTGATCAGTTGATGCTCCCCCAATTGGGCTAAATGCGCTTCAGCTTCCTCCAAGCGTTGGCGCATGGTTTCAAGATCTTCTGGGGTTGGGTTTACCTCCGTGTTCACTGCATATCAATCCACACCGACCCATTTTTGATATTAAACACGAGTCTATCGGAAAAGTCAACTAATTGTACAGATTATTCGGTTCCCTAAACGAAGGAGCCGCCAAGCTCTGCTTGGTCTTCACCGACCAGAGGTCGGCGGTACGGGGAGATGTACCGCAAAGCTTGGCTTGGTGCCGACCACAGGGTCGGCGGTACATACCATCATTCAAATTTTGCTTTAGAAAGTGATTAAAAGCCGTACCATTTCTCTTGACAGAATGGAAAATCGCTGTAAAATCGGACGGAATGTCTGAGCAAGTCTATTCAAGTCAAAATCAACTACGCCCCAGAAGCCGTTATTCTGAGGGCGTTTTTATGGATTTTTCCTATTTTGAGGTTAGAAGGTTGCTTTCCAAAGCAACCTTCTTTTTTGTCTATCGGTGAGGAGAGCGATGAGCACAGTTCGATTACCCGGTTTGATCGATGTACATGTTCACTTGCGCGAACCCGGCGCAACCCACAAAGAGGATTGGGATAGCGGCACTGCCGCTGCATTGGCGGGTGGTTTTACGCTGGTGTTAGCCATGCCCAACACTCAACCACCGATCACTGATGAAACTTCTTTGCAAGAAGCCCTTCGCTTAGCTTCGCAAAAGGCGCGCTGTGATTATGCCCAATATCTCGGCGCAGGGGCTGAGAATATCGACCATTTGGCATCGCTGGCGCCTCGTGCCGCGGGTCTGAAGATGTATCTTGATCAAACGTATGGCCCTTTGCGCCTCGATGATATGCGCCATTGGATGGCGCATTTTGAAAACTGGCCCCAGAATCAGCCAATTGTAGCTCACGCTGAGGGAAGAACCCTAGCAGCGATGATCTTAATGGCGGAATTGTTTAATCGGTCTATCCATCTGGCGCATGTTTCAAAAGCCGAAGAAATTGTGCTCATTCGTAAAGCAAAAGAAAAGGGGGTGCAGGTGACTTGCGAAGTCTGCCCGCATCATCTTTTTCTCAGTCAAGAGGATGCACTGAGCATCGGCGAAGGGCGCAGTGAGGTGCGTCCGCGGCTCAACAGCCTAGAAGACCAACGCTCCCTGTGGGAGAACTTAGATGTGATCGATTGTTTTGCGACCGATCATGCTCCACACACCTTGAGCGAAAAGGATAGTAACAATCCCCCACCCGGTTTTCCAGGGCTGGAAACGATTTTGCCTCTGTTGTTCACTGCGGTTCATCAAGGAAAGTTGAGTATGGATGATATTGTGCTGCGTTTATACACTAACCCAAGAAAAATCTTTAATTTACCCGAACAACCCAACACCTGGATCGAAGTAGACCTCGATCAAGAATGGATCATCCGAGCGCGCGAGCTTTACAGCCGTTGCGCTTGGACACCGTTCGAAGGGAGACGGGTCAAAGGGCGGGTTGAACGGGTTGTCTTGCGCGGCAAAACCGCCTATGAAGAAGGCCGAGTACTTGCTTGGCCGGGCTATGGTCAATCCATCCGAGAGATCGGTTTATCATAATATCTAGGAGTTCTGTCAATGGCTACATATTATCCCCCATTTCGCAAACAAAGTCCCTACTTGCCTTTCGGCGAGCAACGTACCGGAAGGTTTTACGGGAAAGATATTCTCTCTGTCAAGCAGTTCAATCGCGCTGATTTAGAATATATCTTCGGCGTTGCCCACGAGATGCGCGAGATGGTCGAGCGCATCGGTACGTTTGATTTGCTTAAGGGCAAAATCCTAGCAAACCTGTTTTACGAACCTTCTACCCGTACCTCTTCATCGTTTACGGCGGCGATGGAACGTTTGGGCGGCAGCGTGATTCCGATCAATGAGGTGCGCTACTCCTCCGTGGCGAAAGGCGAGTCCTTGCCCGATACCGTGCGCACCCTGGAATGTTACGCCGATGTGATCGTCTTGCGCCATCCGGAGATCGGCGCTTCGGCGTTGGCAGCGCAATATGCCCGCAAACCGATCATTAACGCCGGAGACGGTGTGGGCGAGCATCCCACACAGGCGTTGTTGGATCTCTTCACCATTGTCAGTGAACTCAATCAGGTGGACGGGTTGACGGTGACGATGTTGGGTGACTTAAAATACGGTCGCACGGTTCACTCGCTGGCGCGGTTGCTTTCCCTTTATGATGTCAAGCTCAATTATGTTTCTCCAGAAATCCTGCGTATGCCTGCAGAAATCATTCAGGAATTAAACGAGAAGAATATCGTCCAAAAAGAATTCACCACGCTGGATGAAGTGTTGCCTCAAACGGATGTCTTATATGTTACCCGAGTGCAAAAAGAACGCTTTGAAAATATGGATGAATACGAGAGCGTCAAAGACGCTTATGTGATCACACCCGAAGTGATGCGCGAGGCAAAAGACCGCATGATCGTCATGCATCCTTTACCTCGCGTGGGCGAGATCAGCATGGAATTCGACAACGACCCACGCGCTGCCTATTTCCGCCAGATGGAATATGGCTTGTACGTACGGATGGCACTCCTTGCCATGGTCTTAGGTAGAGCTTAAGGTAAGGTAAGGTAATGACAGGCGCCTTTATCGAGAAATTGGAAGAACGCTGCCGCAGGGCAAATTCTTTGCTGTGTGTTGGGTTAGACCCTAGCCCAAAGGATTTGCCTGATTCCACAGGGGATGCACTGCGTCAATATTGTCTGCATCTCATTGAGCGCTGCGCCCCTTATGCGGCGGCGTTCAAACCGAACAGTGCTTTTTTTGAAGCTTTTGGCGCCGAAGGGTGGAGTGTGTTGAAAGAAGTTCTTGCCAATGTGCCCAAGGACATCCCGATCATTCTGGATGCCAAACGGGGAGACATTGCTTCCTCGGCACAGGCGTATGCCCAAGCTGCCTTTGATGGGTTGGGGGTAGATGCGATAACGGTGAATCCGTATTTGGGCGAGGATGCGCTGTTGCCGTTCATTGAGAGAGCCGAACGAGGAGCGTTTATTTTGTGTAAGACGTCCAATCCTGGGGCGAATTTCCTTCAGGAAGTGCGTTGTGGTGGGGAGGGGGGCTTAGGGGAATTGCTTTTTGAGCGCGTGGCGCGGTTGGCTGGAAAGCTCAATCAAAGAAATAATGTTGGTTTGGTTGCCGGGGCGACTTATCCCGAAGCCATCGAACGCATTCGAGCAATCGTGCCTGAGATGTGGTTGCTTGTGCCGGGTGTCGGTGCTCAGGGGGGTGACTTAGAGGCTGCTCTGGGTGCCGGGTTGCGTCGCGATGGAATGGGGATGCTGATCAATGTCTCTCGCTCGATTGCGCATAGCCAAAACCCTTCTGAGGCGGCTAAGGGTTTCCAAGAACAGATCAATCAGGTGCGAGAGCGACCTCGCCAAGGCGGCAGCGTAGCATCACTGCTTCTAACATTTTCTCCGCAGTTGCGGCGGGTTGCGGATGGTCTGTTGGAGAGTGGTTGTGTGCGTTTCGGGCAGTTCACCTTGAAGTCGGGGTTAATCTCGCCGATTTATCTTGACTTGCGCCGCTTGATCAGTTATCCCTCTCTCTTGACAGAGGTGGCATCGGCTTACCTGCCTATTCTGCAAGGATTGAGGTTTGACCGCATGGCAGCCATTCCCTACGCCGCTCTGCCCATCGCTGCCGCTATTAGCTTGCAAGGTGGCTATCCCTGGATCTATCCCCGCCGCGAAGTGAAGGAGTATGGCACAAAAGCCGCAATCGAGGGTGAATATCACGTAGGCGAACGGGTGGTCTTGATTGACGATCTGGCGACCACTGGGGGGAGCAAGTTTGAGGGGATCGATAAGCTAACCCAAGCCGGCTTGGTGGTCAGAGATGTGGTAGTTCTGATTGACCGTCAATCCGGAGCAAGGGAAGCACTTGCCGAACAAGGTTATCGGTTACACAGCGTGTTCACGTTGAGCGGCTTATTGGATTTCTGTGAATCCCAAGGGAAGATCAATACCCAGACCTGTCAGGCGGTGCGCGATTTTCTCCAACGGACGGCTTCGGGGTGAGCTTGTATCCAATTGTGCGGGAGATTCTGTTTCGCTTTGATCCCGAAGTGGTTCACAAGCTGACGTTGAACTTAATTGGACTCTGTGGGCGGGTCCCACCTATTGCTTTTCTACTAAGGCATATTTACAGCGTTCCGGCACAGCCAATCGAATGCTTTGGATTGACCTTCCCCAACCGAATAGGTTTGGCGGCCGGCTATGATAAGGATGGCACTGCGTGGCACGGTTTGGCCTGTCTGGGTTTTGGGCATATCGAGATCGGCACGGTGACTCCTAAGGCGCAGCCGGGCAACCCCAAGCCGCGCTTGTTTCGCTTGCCCGAAGCCCAAGCCTTGATCAATCGGATGGGCTTTCCGGGAAGAGGTGCTGAATTCGTCGCTCGTCAACTTCGGCGCAAAATTCCGGCGGAGGTCATTCTCGGTGTTAACCTAGGGAAAAACAAAGATACCCCGCTGGAACGCGCTGCGGAAGATTATCTCACCTTATTCGATATTTTCGCGCCGCTTGCCGATTATTTGGTCGTCAACGTCAGTTCTCCCAACACGTTGGGATTGCGTCAATTACAAGCGCGGCAGGCATTAGACGAGTTGTTAGATAAGCTATACCAACGCCGACAGGAAACCCAAAAAGCCTTGGGGAAACGAGTTCCAGTCTTGGTCAAGATTGCCCCCGATTTAGCTGACCGGGAATTGGATGATGTGTTGGAGGTCGTTGCCCTGCGGGGAATGGACGGGATCATTGCTACGAACACCACAGTTCGACGGCAGGATTTGACACCGGATATCCTGAAACTCAGCCCCAACGCAAGCGAAAGCGGTGGGTTAAGTGGTTTGCCTTTATTCTGGTTGAGCTTGGCGATGGTGAGAAAAATTCGTCAGCGGGCGGGGGAGCGGTTGCCGATCATCGGTGTGGGGGGCATCATGGGGCGGGATCAGGCGAAGGCGATGTTGGATGCGGGAGCGAATCTGCTCCAAGTTTATACGGGATTGGTGTATCGGGGACCAGGATTGGTGAAGGAGATTGTGGTGGGATAGGATGACTGTGATTGTCTCACACAAAGACATCAAGAACACAAAGAAAAACTTAAGTACCTTTGTGTTCTTGGTGTCTTTGTGAGTGTTTTTGATTAATTCTTTCAAATTAAAACTCTCTGACAGCCTCCAACGGAATGGGTGGGTAGATTTGACCCGGCGCCGGGGGCATAGAGTTGTAGACCCAATTCACTGCCACTTCTCCGCATAAGATACCGGCTTTCCGTTTCAAGCCTAAGAACTCGCCACGTACCAAAACATCTTCCATGCTCAACGCTAAGCCGAGAATGGCAACCGTTGAATCCTTGCTAAGCCTTTCGAGTTCTTCTTGATAAACGCCTGCAGAGAAGATGAGGCTATCCATTCCAGAAGGTTGAGCTTGGATCACGGGGATGATCATCGGGTAACCATCCTGATCGATAAATGCCAAGAACTTCAGTGTATCCAATTTGGACAGGAGTTTGCGCGTCCAGAGGTTGAGTGCCGGTTGCTGCGAGCGGTGCGGGGATAACGCCTTGGCTAAGATGGTGAGGATCGCTGCCGGCACAATTTGTCCCATGGGCAAAGGCTGTCGTCCGAGATGATAAAGCAAATCCATGTAATACACCGTGTGAATGCCAAAATAGGCATTATAGCGAAACATCGGGACGTTATTGTAATAATCGTATTCAGTCCCTTGCTTGGCGGTGTGGGTGAAGGTGGCTTTGCCACGCCAAAGGTCTTTTTGCAAAGTCATCATCAAGAAGCCGACTTTGGGATTTTGAAGGATATACTCTTTGCTTTTGCCCTCGGCGAACTGTCCCCACGTGAGTTGGGTGGGGGTATTTGGGCGCAAGCTGGAGATGAAGGTGAGATGAGGCAGACCATCAGGATTGATAGTTGCCAGCAGCCCAATTTTCAGAAAGGGGGCAAGCAATTGTAAATCTTCAGCGGAAAAAGAAGGATAGGTTTGGTTCATAGGGCTTCTCCTTCGCTTTCTAGAACTGGAACACGCGTTGCGCCGCTTGGGATGATGAGTTCGCCCGGAAAACCCGAGCAACGAGCAGCTTCGGTGAGCGCTGTCAATTCTTCGGCGGTCAGTAAGGGGGTATTTTGGTATTCCCACTCTATGCCCAAACGGCGATATTTGTCCCTACAGAGGTTGTTGAAGGCACACAATTCCCAACGCTCGACTTTGCCGTTGAGGTGCTGGGCGAGGAATGCGCCTATGCCTGCTACATTGTCGGGGCGAGCGGTTGCGCCGGGAATCAATGGGGTGCGAATCCACAAATGCAAATGGGGTAGACTCGGCATCCACTCGGCGATTCTGAGTAGGTTTTGAAAGATGCGCTGGTTGCTCTGCGAGGTAAAGCGGCGATGTTTCTCGTCATCGATTTCCTTGATGTCAAAGAGCAGCCAATCAGTGTAAGGAAGAATTTTCTCAAAGGCAGTGGTTGCGATTAAGCCGCAGGTGTCAAAGGCGGTGCAGATATTTTCCATTTTCAATTGGCGGAAAAACTCGGCAACAAATTCAGGCTGCAATCCGGGTTCGCCACCGGAGGCGGTCACTCCGCCCCCTGAGGTTTCGTAATAACTGCGGTCCTTAATCACCTCGGCGAGCAATTCTTCAAGTGTGATGGTTCGACCGAGCATCTCCAAGGCATTGGCAGGGCAGGCTTCGACACATTGTCCGCAAGCCAGACAGTGTTCTCGATCAATGCGCAGACTGCCATCTGCGTTGCGTCTTAAATTACCCTCTGGACAGGTTTGAATGCATGTATTGCAACCAATACAGCGTGTTTCTAGCCACTGAATTTGGGAGTTAGGAAGCAGGCTTTCAGGATTGTGGCACCAAGCACAGCGCAGGGGGCAGCCTTTGAAGAACACGGTGGTGCGGATTCCAGGCCCATCTTCGGTAGAGAAGCGCTGCAGATGGAGAATGCGGGCGGTTAGAGAGTTCATGATTACCTACATGCGGTGAGCTTCGCGAGCGATGATCTCATCTTGTAGTTCTTTGCCGATTGAAGTGAAATAAGCGTTATAGCCGGTGACACGCACCAACAAGTGTCGGTAATTTTCCGGGTGCTTTTGGGCATCGCGCAGGATGTCGGCGTCGAGCATGTTGATCTGCAAGGCGGTGCCACCGTTTTCGATATAGCCGCGCAAGAAAGCCTTAAACTTTTGGCGGTGCTCCGGATCGCGCAAAATGGAAGGGCTAAACGTCATCGTGTGGCTGCCGCCGTTAGGCAAGTAGTTGATATATTTCTCCCAATCTCCACCGCCATTTTTGCTCTTGCCACCTAATGCCTTGCCAACCGAGTTAACGTTTGCTGTAGGCCCGTTGATGTCGGCGCCGTTAGAGGGGCAAAGCGCGTTCGAGAGGAATTTGCCCCGTGGCCGCCCATCGGGACTAGCAGGCAGGATGAACGAGTCGGCAACCCAATAATTCCATGAGAGCATTCCCGGACGCATTTGCCGGCCGGTATAGCGGGTTTTGTGCTTCCATGTTTCCTCTGTCCATAATTCCATCACCCGCTTTGCCATTTCATCGGCTGCGTCGTCATCGCGGCCGTATTTCGGGGCTTTATTTAGGGCTTGGGCTTGAAGGACTTCATGCCCTACCCAATTATCTTTGAGGGCTTGGATAAGCTCTGCCATATCGCAGATTCTTTTGTCATAAACCAAATATTTGATGGTGAGCAGGGAGTCGACGGTTGTGGCAAAAGTTACGCCTTCGATGGTGGCAAACCACAACTCTGCCCCACCTTGGGTAACATCCAAACCTTTCTCGGCACAGCCGCGCACCAAGCACGAAAGGTAAGGGGTAGGGGAGAACGTGGCAATGACTCGCTCGGTTTGTTCGAAGAGTTCGACGATTTTCTTGACGATAAAGGCGGTTTGGGTGGCGTAGGCTTGCCAGAATTCTTCAAAAGTTTGGAATCGGGTGGCGTCACCCGTATCGGGACCGAACCGAATGCGCGGATCCGTCTTGCCGGTCATCTCGTCGGTGTAGGGGATGAGATCGTATCCGCCCGTCAAAGCTAGCTCGACTGCTTTGAGGAGGTTGAGGTTTAAGTCCACCGTTCCAGAGCGATCGTTGCCGACCATGGTGTTTTCCAAGCAACCAACCGGGGCGTATTCGAAGACATTGTTTTCGTTGATCAGATGCTCCACGTTCGCTTTCTTGGCTTCGCGCAGCATCCCGGCCATCGAACGCTCGTCGAAGTTAAGCAAAAAAGGTGATCCCTGGCTGGCAGCGATCATCTCTACGATTTTGTCCAGCAATTCGTCTGGCGTATTGCGATGGAGGCGCACATTGGGTTTCGGTTCCAAAATGGGGGACATCTCATCGATCACTTCGAGGATGGCATAGGTTAGGTCGTTGGTCATGTCACGTCCAGCGGGACCCATCCCTGAAAGGGTGAGCAATTGACCGTAACCGGCGGTGATGCCTTGGTTGCCACCGGTGCGAATGAGATTGTCGTAAGCTGTGTTGCAATGCACCCAAAAGCATTTTAGGATTTCCTTGCCAAATTCGCGATCCATCCCCTCATCCAGCGACTTTTTCCATAGCGGATAGAGATACTGATCAATGCGGCCAAAGGATAGACCGGGCCCAGGGTAATTTTCCTCACTCATGATCAGCATATGAGTCAGCCAGAGCGATTGGATGGCTTCCCAAAAGGTTTGCGCTGGCTCCCATGGAACGCGGCTGAGATTGTCTGCCATTTGTAACAGCTCGGCTTGACGAATCTCGTCTTGTTCATTTTCTGCTAAGCGCAGACATTCCTCACGGTACTTTTGGGCGACGTCGCGTGCCATAGTTGCCGCAGTGAGCATGGCGCGCAATTGAGCCCCTTTCCGCCCCTTCTGCTCTTTTGGAGAAAGGTTATGGTAGCGTTGTTCTAATTCGGCGTAGATGTCCTTCCAACCTTTGTGAATGACGCGGGCATAATCGGGGATGAGGTGACCATCGGTGCAGCCGGCGTTGCCATAGCCGTGATCGTGAAACCACTTGGCAGCTTGACGAGTGCCATTTTTGCTGTAAACCCATTTCTCATATTGCTTTGCTTCGGCTTTGTTCAAGCAGGTGGAGGTTTGAACGTTAAAGCGGGCACCAGCGATCAGGTCACCGGGTAGGATTTCATGGGGCATGTAATTGACCATCACCTCGCGCACGAACCATGCGCGCCGTTCGGGTAAGCTCCATTTCCAAAAATCGGGGTGGAGTTTTACCGGTCGAGCGTTTTGGATAAAGCAAGAACGAAAGGTCGGGAAAAAGGCATAGGTTTCGGGAACGATGTAATAGGAAATTTCCTCAAATTGAAAATCCCACGGGGTGCCAGTCGTCCAGGAGATGGCTTCGTTGTTCCAGCGTCGCTTGACGCCTTGAAAATAGTAATCTCGCAGCCATTGAATGCGGGGTGAAAGGTTGTAAGGGGTTTTGATGGTATATTTCGCTTTGGGGGGTTCACAGGTTAGGGTTGCCATTTTTGCCTCCGTAAATGGACATCAAATAGCGGGCGCCGTGAAGCAGCATTTCACTCATGATCATCGATGCCAAGTGGGGATTGAGACTTTCGATGGCTGTGACCAATTGGCGATGGAAATGGAAGACTTCATCGATCACGCCATCGCCGAGGTGATGTTTGAAAAAGCGGCTGGTGAGATTGGTGTAAACGGGCTTGAAGGAGTTGATTACTAAGGGGTAAACAAGGTTCCCTGATGCGATGGCAATCAATTGATGGAAGCTAAAATCGAGTTCTGCCAGAGCTCGGCTGTCTTGGCGGTTGACTTGCTGTTCCTGTTCTATGAGATCGTGGAATTGCTCAAGTTGTTCTGGAGTGGGATGAATGGCTGCCAAACGGGCGGTTTCGACTTCCATCAGCAAGCGCATCTGGAGCAAACTCTCTAAGAATGGCTGATCGAGTTCACCGTTGCGATAGGAGATGAGTGCAGTCAGCATGGCGAGCGATCCGCTAGTGCGGAAATCGCTGACAAAGGCACCACGGCGCGGAACAATAGTGACCAGCCCTTTGCCGGCGAGATCGACCAGTGCTTCATGGAGCACTGGGCGGCTGACACCCAATTGCTCCGCCAGACGTCGTTCGGGAGGCAACGCTTGCCCGATTTTTAATTTACCAGAGAGAATCAGTTCTTGGAGCTTGGTGATGCACGCCTCTTTGAGGCTTTGCACTTGGACAGGTTCGAGTAAGATGTCCACGTTTCCTCCTGTGGTAAAACCACCAGCCAATTTGATTGGTTATAGTGTAGCAAGAATTTCAATTGAAATCAAGCCTGACAAATGTCATGGATTCAAAAGTGCTATGAGATTTCATTTTTGTAAAATTTTCTTGACAAGTATCAATTGAGATAAGGTGTTTTAGGTTTTGGGAAGTAGTAATGAAACCGATCCGCTTTTCACAACACGCTTTACTCCAAATGTTCGAACGAGGAGCAACTAGGGAAGAAGTGATAGAACTATTTGTTCAGGAGAGTATGTCCCTGCAAAGCAGGTCGAATCGGATGCCGGTAAAATTTTCAATATGAACGCTTGTGGGGAAACCGATTTTTCCAAATAAAACAGGTTTTGGCTATCATTGCAGACGAGCCGGAGAAGATTACTGTAGTGACGGTTTATACATTTTACTCTTAACTAACTGAAGAGGAGAATATGAAAATTTTCTATGACCCTGAAGTGGATGCGCTATATATTCGTCTTAGCGATGGATCAACTGAGATGACAACCCAACGCCTATCAGAAGAAGTGGCAATTAACTATTCACCTGATGGAAAAATTGTGGGAATTGAGGTCTTGGATGCCTCTGAATACGTTTTTCGTCCTTGAGGAAGATCGGGCGATCAAACTTCAAAATTTGATTGCGGTGCTCGGAAAATAACATCAGGAGTTGATTCGGTTATCCGGAATAAGAAAAAAGCCCAGAATTGTCTTGGTTACCAAAAACTTCCTTGAGAAAACCAACAGGGGCAAAGGATTCTTGCCCCTGTTCTCATAAAGGGTTAGATAAAAATAATCTGTGCGCCTTCAGTGATGTCGATAAACTCGCTGGCGGTGACCACGCCGTCTACCACATCGAGAAAGTCTTCTTTGGTGAGCTTCATCATATCTACGGTCATCTTGCAACCGTAAATCTTTGCCCCGGCATCGTGCAGCATTTGCAGCATTTCTCGCACCGGAGGGACATCTAACTCTTCCATTTTCTTCTTCATAAGGCTTGTGGCAACCGCAGTCATGCCGGGCAATACACCAGCAAGTTGGGGAATGCCCATGTTTACCGGAAAGCCCATCATGCCGGTTTTCATGCTGGTAATCCCCACGGGAGCGATTTCCAAATGATCAACTCGATGTTTATTGATCAAATCCAATCCCCAGAAGGTGAAGAATAACGTTACATCGACACCGTTGCCCAACGCAGCCCAACCCATTATCAGGGCAGGGTAAGCCATATCCAAGTTCCCCTTTGAGCAAATGAAAGCCATGTGTCGGTTTTCGGACATGTTTCAACATTCTCCTTTCAAATTAGGGTTTAGGGGAGACCGATTAGGTGGTCTCCCGCTCGTAGTTTTTTAGATGCAGCCTTCTGGTTTGCCAAGTCCAGCAATTCGAGCGACTTTCTTGGCCGGACCTTTAGGGAAGAGGTTAAATAATTCTTTAGTGCTCAGCCCAGTGCCGGTGGTGATTTGACGCAGGGTTGGTGAGGCTCCGCTTCGAGCAGCAGCTTCACGGCACCAGCGAATCACTTCCCAGTGCTTTTCGGTCAGTTCAATTCCTTCCTGTTCGGCTAATGCCTTGGCGATTTCCTCATTCCAAACTGATGGATCGGTGAGGAAACCTTCTTCGTTCAGGGGAATATTTTCTAAAACACTCGTAGCCATGGTTATGCTCCTTTTTGATTGTGATGATTGTTAGAATTCTGGGGCATTTCACCCAGTACTTTCAGAAGGTTGAGCACGCGGGCTAAGCCGGCGCGCACCTGCGGATCGCGCAGGGTTTTGAGCAAGGCGGTAAAAGTTGCCTGATCTGGGGTTACCTCTGAGGTTAGAGCATGCCAAGCCTTCCCGGGCACGGCAAAATAACCTTTACGTTCAAGGCGATCCAGCTCTTTGACCGTTGTGTTGAAGACGGGTTTCATGAGCATGTTCAATTCTTCTCCGAGACTCATCAGCGCTTCGAGCAGGTCAAGCGCTTGAAGAAGTAGATGGGTATCGCGCAGCAAGCGCTTGAGCAAATAGAATAGG
>JAOAHK010000231.1 GCA_026415275.1 Anaerolineales bacterium | reverse complement strand
GTCTAAGAGCAGTAGATCATTTCGCTCCTCTTCGCTCAGGTTCGGTTCAATCTTATCCGGCCAAATTTCTTGTAGGTCTACGACTTGTGCTCGCGAGATGATGCGCCCAAAGTAGCTGAAAGCGCGTTGGCGATAGCGAATTTCCAACATATCGCCACGCAGTTCATCAACTTGAATCGAAATCAAGTCGACTCGGTCAGTTAGCTTCTGTAGCTTTTCTTCCGTTTTCTTTTGTGCTTCGGTTAATTGACGTTGCCCTTCTACTAACTCCGCAACAGTTTGTTCAAGGCGAGTGAGGCGTTCTTCGGCGCGCTTTTGATTTTCGGAGAGTTCAGCGACGGTTTGTTCTAAACGGGTGAGGCGTTCTTCGCTTCGTTTATGTGCCTCGATTAATTGACGTTGCTCTTCCGCTAGTTGCCGCTGTACTTCTACTAGCTCGGCTACAGATTGTTCCAGACGAGTCAAGCGTTCTT
The DNA here is from genome assembly GCA_026415275.1 of Anaerolineales bacterium. Classification (GTDB taxonomy): domain Bacteria; phylum Chloroflexota; class Anaerolineae; order Anaerolineales; family UBA4823; genus NAK19. The sequence continues at coordinate 4,372 of JAOAHK010000231.1, read as the reverse complement.
CGGCGCGTTTGTGTGCTTCCACTAACTCTCGCACAGCTTGGGGTAGCTCAAGCACGTCTGGAGTTAAAAGCAAATGGCGCAATTCCTCCCGCCATTCGGGATGTTGTTGCAGCAAGCGTACGAGATCGTGGTAATCTGATACCTGGAAAGCCATTTGTAACTCCTGACTTCGATTATATCCCAAAAAGGAGATAATCGGCGGGCTGAAATCAGAGATCAAGGTGGGCGCTTGGGGTTATCCTGTATAATCAATCCAGTGGACGAAAAAACAAGTTCAAGCTCCAGTCATCTTGCGCAGGCAGCCGCAACCGTGATGGCGGCTTTCTTTGTTAGCAATTTAGCTGGCTTGTTGCGTCAAATTCTGGTTGCCCGATCCTTTGGCACTGGGGCGGAAATGGAAGCCTTTAATGCGGCAAATCGAGTCGCAGAGACGCTGTTCAACTTGGTTGCTGGCGGTGCTTTGGCATCGGCGTTTATCCCTACCTTCAGCGGTCTATTGGCAAAAAACGAAAGGGTGAAAGCTTGGCAGTTAGCTTCTGTAATTGCCAATCTGGTATTGATCGTCCTAATTCTTCTAACTGCTCTGATCTATGTTCTGGCTCCAGAGGTCGTTCGTTACATCCTTGCTCCGGGCTTTCGTACCGATGCAGCAAAGGAGGCAACTACCGTTTTCCTGCTGCGGCTAATGTTGCCCTCAGCGATTCTGTTTGCCTTGAGCGGTCTGGTGATGGGCATCTTGAATTCGCATCAAGTGTTCTTGATCCCCGCTTTGACTCCCTCTATGTACCAGTTGGGGATGATTTTCGGGGTGCTGGTGCTATCACCATCCCTAGGGATTGCTGGGTTGGGGTGGGGAGTACTCATTGGAGCTGGATTCCATCTTTGTTTGCAGCTTCCGGCTTTGTGGCGACTCAAGGGTCGATATTTTCTTGAAATCGCATTAGATATACCGGAAGTTCGTGAGGTCATCCGTTTGTTTGCGCCGCGGTTGATCGGGGTTGCGGTTGTGCAGTTAAATTTTTGGGTGAATACTCGCCTTGCCTCGCAGATGCCCGAAGGCAGCGTGACTGGAGTTGTGCTGGCATTTGCCTTGATGTTGATGCCCCAAGCGGCCATTGCTCAATCGGTTGCCATTGTCGCTCTTCCGACTCTTTCCACTCATTTTGCCTTAGGCAAATTCGATGAGTTGCGTTCGACGTTGGTCAATGGATTGAGAGGAGTCCTGTTCTTAGCCATTCCAGCAAGCGTTGGTTTGATCCTGCTCAGAAAACCAATCGTGGCGATGCTCTACCAGCGCGGCGCGTTTGATGCGCGCTCAACAGAATTTGTCGCTTGGGCATTGTTGTGGTATACCAGCGGACTGGTTGGTCATAGTCTAGTGGAAGTGTTTGCCCGTTCATTTTACGCGATGCACGATACCCGCACACCGGTCTGGATTGGATCTCTGGCAATGGGCTTGAATGTCGGATTTAGTTATCTGTTCTCTGCTCTCTTTCAGCGGATGGGCTGGTTACCCCACGGAGGTTTAGCGTTGGCCAATACGACGGCAACTTATCTCGAAGCTCTAGGCTTGTACTGGATCATGCGTCGGCGGCTGGGAGGGATGGATGAGCCTGTAATTTTGCGCTTTGTGCTCAAGACAGCCTTTGCCAGCCTGGTTATGGGACTAGGAGTCAGCCTCTGGATGGTTTATTCTAGCCATCGGGGTGTGTTTCTTCTCGCTTTGGGAGGGATTGTTCTAGGAGGCGGTCTTTTCGCTCTCAGTGCATGGTTGTTGCAAATTGCGGAATTGAGGGTTCTCTATAAGATAGTCTTCCGCAGGATCAGTGAGCGAAAGTCCACTCTAGTTGGGCGATGACGATACCTAGAACGACACCGGCAAAGGCTTCCAAGGGAGTGTGTCCAAGGACCTCGCGGAGTTGTTCTTCTTTGAGAGGGTGTCCGCTGGCTAAATCGTTGATCATGGCGTTGATCAACTCGGCGTGTTTGCCGGCCTGGCGGCGGATGCCGGTTGCATCGTAGACAACCACCATAGCGAGAGTTAACCCGATGGCAAAATGAGGGGAATCAAAGCCATAGAATAAGCCTAAGGAGTGGGCGACGGCTGTAACCAGAGCAGAGTGTGAACTGGGCATCCCTCCTGCGCGAAAGAGCAAAGCCCAATTCCATTGCCGAGTTTTCAAATATTCAATTGGAACCTTTATCGTCTGGGCGATGATCCAGGCGATGGCTCCAGCAATCAAGACATGATTTTGAAAGATCTCCATCTCTTGACCTGATAGAGTGAATCTAAACTAGGGCTTTTCATTAGACAAATTTCGGACGGCTAATTCTGCCTGATCGAGCAATTGCAGGCAATACTGCACGAGCGCTTGACCTCGTTGGTAGAGGGAGAGCGTTTCCTGCAGGGTTTGTTCGCCGCTCTCCAATAAAGTGACTATCTGTTCCAATTGTTGCATGGCTTCCTCAAAAGAGAGCGATTCAATCATTGTTTCTAGGAGTTCGTTACTCATCGGTTTCATCACTTTCTGAAGGTTTTTTCAGCCAACTCAAGGCTTCCAAGAGAGGAGCTTCGGTAGGTAGGATTTCTCTTGCTTTGGAGTGAAGGTGTTCAAAATCAACGGCTCGCGACTCTTGGTAGCGTTTTATTTGAGGGATGGTTTTTTCTTGAATAGCCCGTTGAATGGCATTCTGACGGGCTTTGCTGGCTAAGATCGATGTTGCCGCAACAAAGACGAGAAAGAAGAAGATCACTAAAAAGAAAGCCAAAATGATGTTGATGACCTTGAAGGCGAGCAAGATGGCGACAATGGCGAGTATGGGCAATGTTCCTAGCCAAACGGCTAAACCAAACGATTGCTCTGCGCTGGAAGCCCCGATTGACAAAAGCTGTTCATTGAGCTGCAGGATCATTTCTTCTTCAGTAATCTCTGGGTTTTCTAAATCCTCTATCATGCTTACGAGTCCTGAGAAATCTCTTCGATATGGGTGTTGAGTCGCCCATCCTGAATGCGAGCTTGGATGACTTCTCCAACCTTCACCTGACTGACAGAGCGCACGATTGCGCCGTCTTTTTTGATCAAGATGGCGTACCCACGTTCCAGAATGGCTTGGGGATTGAGCGCTTCTAAGCGGTGGAAGAAGAGTTCGACATTATACCGCTGTTGCTGCAGCGTGTGAGTGAAATGAATTTCCAATCGCCGCGACCATTCATCCAACCTTTGACGGGCAATATTTATTCGGTTCAACGGTGAACTGACGTGCAAGCGATGGGTCAATTGACTCAGGCGGGTGCGATTCGAGTTCAGTCGATTGAGGAAGGGGTTTTGCAGCCGTTGCGATAGATTTTGCACGGTTGCTTGGAGATCGAGAAGATTGGGGGTGACCATTTCGGCGGCTGCGGTAGGAGTCGGTGCGCGTAGGTCGCTGGCGAAATCTGCCAGAGTGAAATCGGTTTCGTGGCCGATGCCTGTGACAATTGGCGTCTCTAGCGCTGCAATCGTGCGCACGAGCGCTTCGTCGTTGAATGCCCATAAGTCCTCAATCGAGCCGCCGCCACGGGCTAAAATAATCACATCTGGTTTGATTTCTTGATCCAACTGCTTTAGCGCCTGAATGAGACTAGGTACAGCCTCGTCACCTTGTACGGCTGCGGGGGCGATAATCACTTCTGCCAACGGGTAACGCCGCTTGAGGGTGTTGATCATGTCTTGCAAGGCGGCTGCTTTCAAGCTGGTGACAATGCCAATTTTGTGAGGAAAAGCTGGGATTGGCTTTTTGCGGCTGGCATCGAAGAGCCCTTCTTTTTCGAGTTTTTCCTTGCGTTGTAGAAACTCTTGGAACAATGCCCCTGCGCCGAGGGCGATCAGATTATCCGCGTAGAGCTGGTACACGCCTGCCGGTGGGTAGAGGTCAATGTAGCCATGAGCAACGATCAGATCGCCATTTTTAGGAAGAAACAATTGATAAGCCACTTGTTGCCGCCACATGACACACCGGAGCGAGGCATTGGCATCTTTGAGGGTAAAATAGAAATGACCCGAAGTGGCACGCGTGGCGTTGGAGACTTCGCCAACTACCCACAAGTCACGCAGAACATCTTCCTCAGCGATCAGTTGCTGAAGATAAGCAGTAAGCTGGGAAACTGTCCAGTTGATCGGGCTTTCAAAAAGTGGTAGCATATTTGCTGCGAATTTGCGTTTGATTATAAATCATTCAGTCTTTATTCGGGTAAAATCAAAATGCCCCCACAAATTCAGGATCGGACGGGATTGCCTTGAAACATCTATGGTCACCTTGGAGGATGAAATACATTCAAAACCACCGCCGCGACGCGGAATGTATTTTCTGCTTGGCTGTGACCCAACAGGAT
>JAOAHK010000230.1 GCA_026415275.1 Anaerolineales bacterium | reverse complement strand
AGCCATGGCTCAATGTCATTTCTAATTAATTCAAAAGAATTTTCAAATTGATTTAAAATTCCAATAGCAGGATCTCTGAAAGGCACATTTCGATAATTTTCCTTACAAGCATCTATTTTTCTATTTATATAGGCAATCCTTTCATCCGGATCTAATAAACCATTAAGAAATTTAAAATTCATAAAAAAAGAGATTAAATTATTTTCTTTTTACTATTGGCTCAAGTATTTCGACTATATCGAGCATTTGCATCTTTGATTTCAATGCATCGATGGCATCATTAAGATTTCTCCAACAGAATGGACACACACATGTAATTATAGAGGCGCCAGTGGTTTCAGCCTCTTTCACACGCTTCATTGAGGTCTCAACAGAATAGTCTGGAAAGCCACCTCTTACACCACCGCCTGCACCACAGCAGAACGATTTACGACCATGATCCTTCATTTCGACCAAAGATTGCTGGGCAGCCATGAGCACTTGGCGCGGAGCATCGATTACGCCGTTGTGTCGCCCAAGGTAGCAAGGGTCGTGAAAGGTGAGGCTTTCCCCATTCTCACTAGAACTAGAACCAGCCAACCGAATTTTGCCCTCCTGGATAAGCTCGAAGATCAGTTGACTATGATGCACGACATGATAGTGTCCGCCAAAAGCGGGATATTCGTTTTTCAGGGTATGCAAGCAGTGCGGACAGGTGGTGACAATGCGCTGTGGAGCCACTTGGTTAAGCAGTTCGACATTTGCAGTGGCTAACTCGTTGAAGAGGTATTCGTTGCCTGCCCGCCGCGCCGAGTCGCCTGTGCATTGTTCGGCCTTGCCCAAAACAGCAAAATTTACCCCAGCGCGATTCAGGATTTGGGCAAAGGCGCGGGCTGTTTTCTGGGCACGGGCATCGGTCGCTGGGGCGCAGCCCACCCACCAAAGTATCTCTGGTTCAGGGTTTTGTTCAATCGTTGGCACGTTTAGCCCCTGTGCCCAATTCAAACGCTCGGCAGAAGCGATGTTCCACGGGTTAGCGGTGCGTTCCATACCGCGGAAGGCAGTCTGCAATTGATCGGGGAAGTCATTTTCCATCAAGATCAGAGCCCGGCGGATATCGAGAATATCGCGCATAGGTTCGTTGCCAACCGGGCAGATGTCAATGCACGCTCCGCACGCTGTACACGCCCAAATCGCTTCAGGCGGGATGGCAATTTCCAAAAGGGTCTGCTGACTGGCTTCCCCCTTGGCTAAACGGGCGCCTTCTTTGTTTATGTAATAGCGCTTGTTGATCTCCAGTGCCGCCGGGGAGAGCACTTTGCCGGTGTTATAGGCCGGGCAGACTTCCTGACAGCGATAGCACATGATGCAGGCATAGGCATCCAGAATCTGTTCCCAACTCAACTCTTCCAACCGCAAAACGCCAAACTGTTCAACGCTTTCGTCTTCAAAGTCCAACTTGCTTAATTCCCCAATCGAGCGCCGTTCGGGCTTGAGCAGGAAATTGAGCGGCGCCATGATCAGGTGAATGTGCTTGGAGTAGAGAAAATAGGGCACAAACGCCAAGATCGTACCTAGCGCCAACCAAAAGGCGACGTGTTCGGCAACGATCAGCGCCGACGATTGCCAACCGTCCCATAGCTTTGCTAACGCATTGGCGGCCGGCTGCCAGGTATCTGGGGCATGGGCAGCAATGCGAAAGCTTTGTCCGACAAAGCGTGCTCCAACATGAATGAAGATAAACCCTGCCACAATGCTCGAATCGCGGCGGATGCCGGCGCGGGCTTCAGGCAGGAGAAACACATCTTCCCGAGCGGTGAGCGAAGGTGGTTTTAGAATGAAGCGGCGCACTGCCAAAGCAACCATCCCGCTCAACACCCCAACACTGAGCAAATCGCCTCCCAAGCGATAAAGATCCCCCACAATCCCTTCACCGAGAAAGCGGTAATGTGGAATAAATCCTTCTAAGACATCGCCGAGGTTAATCAATAAATAATAAATGAATCCCCAACCGACCAACCCGTGGAACAAGCTGGGCAAGGGACGCGCCCGAAAGACTGGAGCAAAGGTCGCTGTTTTCAAAAGAACTGAGAAGAGACGCCGGGGAACAACAGACCAATCCACCTTCCCTTGTCCGCGGCGGATAATGCGGCTGATGCGCAAAGCGACTTGGCTCGCTCCATATAAAGAGGCAAGCGCCGCGAGCAGAAAGATGATTTTCTCAATGGTTGACAGCATTTGTTCTCCTCTTCAACCGGTAAGATTGACGATGGACACGCAGAAGTTGCCAGAAAAGTTTTCTCGATTTCGCCTAAGGAATGTAGTTTACTGTCTTAATTTGACAACTTTTGCGCGTAAATGATTGAAAATGAACCATGCTGAGTTTACCACAATCAAAAAAAGACGCAAAGGGAATTTAATGAGTATCGAAATAGACAAATGCCACTTCGAGGGCTAAATCTTGGGTGAGGGTGATTTCATCCCAATCGGTTGGCACTACCAAATCCGGGATAATCCCTGTGGCTTCCCAGTCCTGCTCAGGGCGGTTGGCTGGCACAAAGCGTTCATGCGCCAGAAAGAGCACCGAACCGTCTTTGAAGGGATAACCCCACAAGAGTTCAACATTGCCTTCTGTGATTTCGCCAATTAAGTACGCGCGACCACGGTCTTGTAATACGCCAGCCACCATTTCGCCGAAGCTAACTGTGTAATCTCCAACAAAAACAACCAAAGGTAAGGATTGTGAACCGCCAACATTCTTAGGACTCACCGACCACCGGCGTTTCTTGCCATAGCGATTGGTAAAATACCCCAACTTACCGCTGGTGAAGTAGGAGAGAAAATTACTGGCAGTCGTATATTCGCCGCCTTGGTTGGCGCGCAAATCTATAATCAAGCCATCTAATGGGGCATCAGCGGTCATTTTCTTCATGGCTTTCCCCACCCGTTCGTCTACATTGCTATCAGCAAATGATACCACTAAGAGGTAACCAATGCGCTTGCCACCGGGCGTAGAGAAAACATGGTAAGGAATCGGGATTGAGGCATCGACTCGTTCTCGTCGGAGGGAGACGTAGCGAGGTTCTCCGCCGGGTGTCTGCACGGTGAGGGTTACATAGGTGCCTTCCTCGCCGCTCAGCAAGTCGAGGACATTCCCTTCCTCGTCAATAATTGGCTGTCCGTTTACTGCCAGGATTCGGTCATGAGCTTGGATGCCTGCTCTTTCTGCAGGGCTATCGCGGAAGGGCAAGATGACCGTAATATATCGTTTTTCAATAACCGGCACCGTGAAAACGCCAATACCCACATAGTTCTTTTCTCCTTCATATACCATCAACTGCTCTTCGACCTCGCGAGGTGAAAAGTATACCGAGTGGTCATCTTTCAAGCGATCGATCATCTCTTTCATGGCTTGATAGAAATCCTTTGGCGATACACCCAATGACAGGCGAGCAAAGAACTCCTGATAAACGGCTAGCCAATTGACACCGTTGTAATCTTCGTAAATGTACTGCTCCTTCACCGTTTTCCAAATTTCCTCAAAGAGAGCAAACTTTTGGGGCGAAGTGGTTGGCGCTTGAGTGGGTGTGGGTGTATCGGTCGGAGTGACGGTGGGGGTGAATGTTTGGGTGGGGGTTGGGGAGGGGGTGCTGGTAGGTGTTTCTGTGGGAGTCAGAGTGGGCAGAGGGGTAAAGGTTTCGGTTGGAGTAGATGTGGGAGGTGGAGTGGGCGTGGCAACTAACTCTGTCAGCGGGAAGTTGCAAGCCAAGCTTAGAAAGATCCAAAGCAGGACAATTAGGAAAAAAGGTTTTGTTTTCATGGTTGATCAAAGTAATCCAACGCAGCCAGGATAACAGGATCTGTGTTCAGGGTAACCTCATCCCAATTGCTGGAGACCAGAAGGTCAGGTTGGATACCTGTTTTCTCCCAGTTCTGTTTGGGATTGTTGAATGGATAAAAGGTTTCATGCGCAATCCATGCCCGCGAGCCATCTGGAAAATCGTAACTCCATAAAAGTTCGATATTCCCTTCGGTGGGGGTGCCGATCAAATAGGCTCGTTTCTGGTCTTGCAATATGCCCGAAAGAATCTCACCAAAGCTTACTGTCTCAGGGCTAATCAAGACCACTAAAGGGATTTCAGCAGAACCAGCTACGTTCCTGCCTCGAACGTCAAACCAATTTCGCCTTTGCTGGCGGTTGGCAAAATACCCCAGCCTGCCGCTTGTGAACAGTGACAATATCCCGCGAGTGACCGTATCTGTGCCACCACTGTTATAGCGGTTGTCCAAGATGATGCCATCCAATGCACTTTGTAGGCTCATAGATCGTAAAGCATTCTCTACTTGATCATCGATCGTTTTGTCTGTCAGGCTAGCAAGCAAGAGATACCCGATCCGTTTGCCTTTTGAAGTAGATAAGACTTCATATGGGACAGGCAGAGGACCTTGGATCGGACGCCGCGTGAGAGTGAGGGTACGCTGAGCTTCGCCTGGCCGTTGCACCACAATTTGCAAGGTGGTGTTCGCGTCTCCCAACAGTAATTCAGACCGTAAAAAGCCAGATTCGTCTAGGATGGGTTGTCCATCAACACTCAGGATATTGTCATGGGGTTGCAAACCGGCTTCTGCAGCCGGGCTGTTGGGGAAAGTGAGGATGATGGTCGCCTTTTGTCGTTCTGGCACAGCGGAGATCACAACCCCGATGCCAACATAATTCGTTTGACCCGAATATTCTGCATCCTCTTCAGCAGCCTCTTGCGGGCTAAGGAATACCGAATGATCGTCGTTCAAGCGGGCAAGCATTTCGTCCATCGCTTGATAGAACGCCTCGGGAGTTAGTCCATTTTGGACACGTTGACGGTACTCTACAC
>JAOAHK010000229.1 GCA_026415275.1 Anaerolineales bacterium | reverse complement strand
TGCCCATGGCGTGCGCATCAGTCTTGCAGAGAGCGCTGATGCCTTCCAGGCTATGCTTCACTTGGGGATTCAAGACCGCAGCCGCTTTCGGCAGAGTCTGCGTGCGACATTGATCAAAGAACAACGCGATATCCCCACCTTTGAACGACTTTTTGACCTCTTCTTCCAAGCGCAACCTCCACCAGCCATGCAGAATCTGCTTACAGGCTTGACCGCGGAGGAAGCTTCTAATATCGCAGAAGCGCTGCACCAATTCGCCCAAGCACTGCGCCAAAGACTGGAAAAACTTTTGCAAGGCGAACCCCTGAGCCCGGAGGAACTCGCCGACCTCGATCAATGGCTGAATGCGCATCCCTCACCGCTTGATCGCAACTCCGAAAAGCTGCTCCAACGCTATTTACAAGCGCTCCAATATGATGAGGTAAAGCAAGCCCTAGAGGAATTGCTGCGAACCCTACAAGAGCTGGGTCTCAACCGCCAAAAACTGGAACAATTGCGTGCTGGCATTCAACACAACCTCCAAGCCATAGAAGATCAACTCCGGCAGCATATCGGCGAACGGCGTCGCATGGAAGCCGCCCAAACACGCCCACAACCTACCATGGGTGACCTAATGCAACGCCCCCTCCAACACTTAAGCCCGCGCGAAATGGATATCTTGCGCAAAGAAATTCGTCGCCTAGCTGCAGCGATGCGCACCCGTTTGGCGTTACGCTTGCACCGCGAACGCAATGGCAAATTAGATGCCAAAGCAACCTTGCGCGCTTCCCTCAAGAGTGGGCACGTGCCAATGGAATTACGTTTTTGCAATCGCACACTCAAGCCCAAAATCGTAATTCTGTGTGATGTGAGCACCTCAATGCGTTTTTGCTCCGAATTAATGCTCAGCTTGCTGTATTCAATTCAAGATCAAATCACCCACACTCATGCTTTTGCCTTTATCGATCATCTTGAATATATCTCCCCAGATTTTGAGCGGCATCCCGTTCAGCAAGCGATCGAAAATGTCCTTTGGAAATTGCCGCCGGGCTATTACAACACCGATTTAGGTCAAGTGCTCGGAGAATTTGAACGCCATTTTCTGTACACTCTCGATCGGCGGACAACCTTAATCTTCGTGGGAGATGGGCGGAATAACTATAATCCAGCGCGGGCAGAACTTTTAGAGCGCTTTAGTCAACGCGCTCGATCGTTAATCTGGCTAAATCCTGAACCACCTTGGATGTGGGGCAGCGGCGACTCGGATATGCTCTCCTATGCCCCCTATTGTAACAAAATATTCCCCGCTGCAAACCTCACTCAATTGATCGCTGCGATCGATGCCATTCTTTTGCCTCACGCCTGATTACAAGGCAGCACAAAACTTGCGAACCACCTCCCACAAAACCGGTAAGCCGCTTTCAATGAAGGAGATAGGTAAGCGTTCGTCATGCCCGTGAGCAAGAGACAACACCGGGAATCCTTCGGGAAGCCGCCCAGGTGTAAACCCATACATCGTAATCCCGGCTTCTCGATAAACACAAGCATCCGTAGCACCCGGCATCATCATAGGAATTACAATCCCCTGCGGGTCGAGTTTATGCGTTTCTTCTTCGAGTAAGCGATACAATGGTGAGTCGGTTGGGAAGGCTGCCCCAGGGGAGGTATCCAATGGTTCTAGGCTTATCCTATTCCCTGCAATAGCTAATACTTCCCGCATGACATCTTCGGGGGATTGCCCTGGCAACCGCCGACAATCAATATGGGCAAACGCCTCCGCAGGGATGACATTGGTTTTTTGCCCAGCATGCAACAATGTTGGTGTGCAGGTGTTGGTGGTGAGTGCTGTGAGCAAAGTTTTGGGATAACCTTTCAAGAATTTCAAACAAAGACTCACAATCCAAGGGACTGACAATCCACGCAGAAAGATAGAGACAGGAAATTTGGCTTGTGTGGCTGCTTTGGAGACCATCGCTCGAAAAGTAGGGGTTATATGCACGGGTAGATGGCCGGCACATCGGATCTTCTCAATGGCTTGGGCAAGATGAAACACCGCATTATCTTCGTGGGGAAGCGAGGCGTGGCCGGGTTTTCCCTTGGTCACCATTTTCAACCAAGTAACCCCTTTCTCGGCAACCTGAATAGCATAAATCCGCAATTTCCCCATCGGGATCGTAAACGCGCCACCCTCAGTGAGCCCGTACTCAGCGCTGATCAACTCGCGATGTTGGCTGACCAGAAATTTCGAACCATGGTCAAAGCCGGCTTCTTCGTCGGCGATGGCAGCGAGGATCAAATCTCTCTTGAGTGGGAGATTAGCGCGGCGAACCTGCAAGAAGATTTGAAGATACATCGCTAAAAAGCCCTTCATGTCTAAGGCGCCGCGCCCCCAGACCTCGCCATTGATCACCTCGCCGCCAAACGGATTACGGCTCCATTTCTCGCGTTCTACGGGGACAACATCCACATGGCCAGACAATAGCAAGGGCCGCTGTGAACCATCACCCCGCAAACGAGCAATGAGGTTAACTCGCTGCGGCGCCGATTCAACAATGACAAAATCACCTGGTGAATGCAACCCCTCTCGTTCAAGGATATCTTTGATCATCAAGATTGCCGGCAACTCATTGCCAGGCGGATTCATGGTCTCTGCTTGAATTAGACGGGACAAATGCTTGACTGTCTCTTGAGTCGCTTCCGCCCAATTTGGTTGCATAGACATACCCTCTACATAGTTACAAGGATTGTAACAGCCCAATCCACTGCTCTGCCATTTTGGCTATCGTGCGTTGCTGAGCTTTGCGGTGAGCTTCCTCAGCCAATTGATAGCGTTTCGCCGGTGAGTTCACCAAGTTTTCAATGGCTTCTGTCCATTCTCCTGAGCTACTGGCAAACAGACCGCCTTTCTCCCAAGTTTGATAGGCAGGAATGGGCGAAGCCACCCAACAGACCTTGCGTGCTCCGCACTCCAATAAAGCTAAATCGCTTTTGGATCGATTATAGGGATTATCCGCTAAGGGGAAAAGCAAGAGATCAAAATCCGCTAACAAGAAAGGATAATCTTCAATTCTGCCCAGCGGTACGAAGAATTTTCGTTCTTCCTCGATTCCTCTCAATTCTTCATAGACTGCCATGCTGCCGACAACCCCAATCAAGACCTGCTCATTCTCCTTATAGATTTGTTGTAAACAATCTCCGAGCACCGATAGATCGGGTGGTTGCGTATGATTGGCTAAGATGCCAATTTTGATCGCAGTTCCGCGAAGAACAGGTTTTGTCCACATCGGATTGGACTCATCCCACCCGAAGGGGAGCAAAGCAATTCGCGTTGCATGGTTACGATAAACTTCTACCAACGCTTCGCTGGGCACGGTAACCACATCCGCAATTTGCAATACTTGTCTCAAACGGGAGGCAACCATGGGATTTGCTGCGCTCAGGGTTGAATAGTGGTAATATCCGGCCGGCAGAGTAAAGAAATCCTCGTCCAAGTCCACAATCACCTTAGCCCCACTTGCCTTGCTGTTTTGAACTGCTTGAGTTAGCTCATCGTTATCGTGGGGTCGGCTGAAAAGGACAAATTGGTATGCTTCTGGGACATCTTCCCAACGCGTTGTGACCCGCACTTGATACCCACGCTGATTGAGTGCTTGAGCTAAGGCACCAAAGCGCACTTCACTGCTCACCATTGCTGGGCCACAAAATAAGAGTCTCGCTGTGGTCACCGGTTTTGTGGGAGTAAGACGCGCCTGCTGCGCTTGCAACTTACTCTTCAGGGCAGCCAATTTTTGGGCAATGGCTTGTTTATCTATCTCACCCAGCGTTACCTCTTGGCTCCTCACGCGCTCTAAACCTTGTTTTGCCAGCTCATATTCACCGTCAACGTTCAGCGCTTGTTGATAGAGGTACCGCGCCGAAACAGGATCGCCAGCTTGTTCATAACACTCCGCTAGAAGGGTCATAGCCTGCGGGTCTTGGGGATCGCTCCTGACCAACGCAGCGAGTATTTCCACGCCTTCCTGATACCTCTCTTGCACAATGCACACCCTTGCCAATCCCATCCAGCTAAACCGATCATCTTCATCTAATTCGAGGGCACGGCGGTAAGCCTGTTCAGCATCAGGAAAACGGCCTAAGATGGTGTAAGCGTTGGCTAAATTCTGATATGCTTGTGCTGAGTAGGGTTGTAAACGCAATGCTTCTTCGTAGTAATGTAATCCCTCTTCCGCCTTACCCATTTGCACGTAAACACCCCCAATGGCAGTGAACAAATCTGCATTGTAGGGTTGGATATCACACGCTTGCTGCAAATGCTGCAATGCCTCCGCCCAATTTCCCTCCATGACCGCTCGATTGGCATTCAATAACAACTCTTCCAAGGATGACTCGTCCAAGTCGAAACTCCTACAGGTGGGTTTAATCTTATTGTAATCTAAATTCGCTCTCTGGTTTCTTGAATAAAAATCTACTGAATTCCGCGTAAAGGATTCCTAAAAGCGAGAAATTTTTATCCCAGTTTTACGGAAGTTTTTTGCAACCTTGCATACAATCTACACGAAGAAAGGGAACAATCCTAACTCGAGTTGAGGAAGGTCGATGGATAACTCTCTAATTAACCCATTATTTGCCTTCAGCGCGCTGATGGAAAGAGAAACTACATCCCAAAAGGATGCAAACCAATCAACACAAACCATCAACAAGGCAGATTTTCGCCAACTGCTAACGCTGGTTTTATTGAGCAATATGGTATCTCAAGGGTCTTTATCCGAACAAAGTAATGATTTTGGAATGAGCAACCTAATGGCGCCCTTAATGCTTACCCTCTTTGAAAAGCTCCTAGCCGATCAAGTGGAAACCATTGAATTTCCAAAAAC
>JAOAHK010000228.1 GCA_026415275.1 Anaerolineales bacterium | reverse complement strand
CCTATCAACTGCTGGAAGAAGTCAGCGAGCTTTCAGACAAAATTAGCCTCGCAAAGTACGATTTGGAGCGAGATGCAGCGGTCGCACGGCAATATAACGTCGATAAGGCGCCGGGTATTGTAATTGCTGCCAAGGATGGCGAACGGATCACCGATTATGGCGTGCGCTACGCTGGCATTCCCGCTGGGCATGAATTCAGTTCGTTGATCCATGATTTTCTGCTGGTTTCCAGCCGCGATTCGGGCTTGTCACAGCAGACCCGTGACCTGCTCAAGAAGGTCAACCAACCGGTGCTGCTGCAAGTCTTTGTCACACCGTCTTGCCCTTATTGCCCGCGCGCTGTAGTGCTTGCCCATCAAATGGCAATGGAACATCCACTCATTCAATCAGAGATGGTGGAAGCCATTGAATTCCCTGAATTATCCGATCGCTTTGGGGTCAGCGGTGTGCCGCAGACGACCATTAACGAAGGCGCAGGGACGATTGTCGGCGCCGTGCCTGAGGAGCATCTTTTGGCGGAGATCCTGCGCGCCGTTGGGAAAAAAGCCGAGGCGTGAGGGCGCTCCCCTTTGCGTTCTAGGAGATGGACCAGGGGTGAGGGTATTTTCCCTTCACCCTTTTAGGGCAAACAGTCGTCATGTAGGGTTGACGGTAGGATGAAGCGTAGAAAACCATCGAACCTTTCTTCAAACCGCAAATCCCTGAGTTTGGGATTGATTGGCTTCGGCTTCATCTTGATCGGTGTGGCGGCGTTCTTTCTGCTCTCTCGGTCAAATCTGAATACCAATAGCGGTGAGCTAAGCCTGCGCCCTGCCAAGTTAAATCAACCTGCACCGCAGTTGTCCTTACAGAACATGGAGGGCAAGGTGGTTTCATTAGCAGATTATCACGGGCAAGTGGTTCTGGTCAACAATTGGGCAACATGGTGCCCGCCCTGCCGCGCCGAGATGCCCGTTCTTGAAACCTATTATCAAACGCACCGCCAGAAGGGTTTTGTTATTCTCGCCATCGAGGCCGGCGACCCGCCAGAAGAAGTGAATGCTTTCGTGCAGAGGTACGGGCTGAGTTTCCCGGTTTTACTCGACCCCGAAGGGCGTGCTTTGGTTGCGTTTCGCAATCAAGCTTTACCCAATACGTACGTCATCGACCGACAAGGGCGAATCCGATTGGCATGGACAGGGCCAGTGGATCACAAAGCCTTAGAGACTTACCTAACTCCCTTATTGGAGGAATAATGGCTATGCAAGTTGCAGTTAATTGGAAAGGACGACTGTCGTTCGAGGGGAAAGCAGAAAGCGGATTTACTGTTCCCTTAGGAACGTCGCCGGATGTCGGCGGCGATAACGATGGATTTCGCCCGATGGAACTGATGGCGCTCAGCCTAGCCGGTTGTACGGCAATGGATGTCATTTCCATTCTCAGCAAAAAACGGCAAGCGGTGAGCGACTTTCGGGTAGAGGTAAAGACCGAACGGGCAGCCGAGCATCCCAAAGTGTTCACCCACGCCACCATTGAATATCATGTCACCGGCAGGGGGATTCAAGAGGAAGCAGTCGTTCGCGCCATCGAATTATCGGCAACCCGCTACTGCCCGGCGCAAGCTATGTTGAAACCTGTTTTGCCGCTCGACCTGGTTTATTACATTTACGAGGCGGAAGAAGACGGGAATCGCAGGCTAGTTACGGAAGGAAAATACCAACCCGCGCTTACTTGATTGCCAGCACGCCAAAGGCTTGAGGTTTGCGCAACACCCGGCTGAAGCCAGCTTCGAGCAGGCGGCGGGTGACCCCACGCAGGACACCTGCGCCCATCTTGCTCTGCAGATCGCCGATATAGTGGAACATCCGCCCTTTTTCCCGCAAGATGCGCACGCATTGGCGATAAAATTCCGTTGAGTAGAGCTCACCGGCTAAACTGAACATCGGCGGATCGTGCAAGATCAGGCTGAAATGGTTGCTGGGTTGATCTTGGATCACCTCAAAAGTGTCCCCGATTAGTGAGTGAATTTTGGGATTAGCAAAGAGTTCTCTAGACCATGGATTTTGGCGGGCAATCTCGATCACGGCAGGCTCGATCTCGATGGTCAGTACCTCATGGGCGGTTTTTGCGGCTTGGATGGCGGTGTAACCCAAACCGGTGGCAGTGTCGAGAACGAAGCCAAATGCCCCACCTGCGGCTTTGAGTTTGCGCCGTGTGTCTTCCCATGGATCAACCTCCTTGATGCGGTGCATGGGAAGTCCTCCAATCAGAAGCGTCGGTGCTCCTTTGGTGGGCATCAAGCTGACCATGCGACTCTCGTCATATCCGAAGGCACGAATGGGGTAGGCTATATTGCCTTCAATGCGATAACAGATAGTCTCTGCTTCGCTGATTTGCCGCACAGCATCCCAACCCAATAGCTGCCCATCTGGTAAACTCACCCCTTCAGGATGCAGAACAACAGAGGCGGTGTTGAGCCCTAAATCCAACGAAATTTCGACTCTGTGTCTCCCTTGCTTGAATTGATCCAGCAGATTACGTGCCTGAATATAAGAGAGAATTGGCGGGTGAGCAGATTGCAACGAGTGCTGCGCTTGGGGTTGCTTGGGCGGGTCGTCCCAGAGGAGGTCTAGAGAAAGCATCCATCGCTCCTTGAGTCAGCTAGTGAACCAAAACAGCAAAGGCGAACATCATGCCCCAGGTTACTCCGTTACCACCTGTCCCTTCGTTTGCTGGGAGAAGTTATTCGATAAAGATTTCGACGTGCTCGCCATCTTCTTCGTCATAGACGTCAATTAATTTACCTTGCGCGCCTTCTTGGATGGCGGCGATTAATTCGTCAAAAGCGACATCGGGGGCGTATTTCGCGGCGATGTTCAATCCCACATCAACCAAGCCAATAGGCAGGTTGACCGAGGCTTTCGGCTTCCCAGTTGCCAGATCCGTCACACGAACGCGCAACCAGCGCGCTTGATTTCCGCTTGGGCGCGAAAAATTGCGCGCTCGAGTAGATTTCTCCCCAGCGCTGAGAGCAGCCAATAATTTTGCCCCTTCTTCGGCGGTGATTTTGCCTTCGTCGATCATCTTGAGAATACGCAACCGTTCTTCGCTGGATGCCATTAATTGCCTCCTTCTAAACATTCCCTTCAAGCGCAGCAAGTAATTTCTCTGCTTCTGCCACGGTAATCTTCTTCTGCTCGAGCATCTTTAGGATCAACAGGCGTTCTTCATCCAAGATATCGGTGGCGTCCTTTTCGGACGTTGCTTCCCGCTTGCGACCGAAGCCAATTCGTTCGATTGAGCTCAGTTTTGCTTTTTGTTCTGAACGGCGGTGCGCCTCGGCAAGTTTTTGTTCCATCCTCTCCTGGGCACGGCGCATCTTCTCTTGCAATCGGGCAGTGAGACCGCTTCCAGAATGAATCTGGGATGAACGTTCCTCCCTTTGAGCTGCTGCGGCGGTCAATTCGCCCATCTGTTCGGAAAAGCGATCCATTTGCTGTTGGAGGGCGTCCATTTGGGTTTGGAATTGCAGATTGACCTTTTCAGTAATCTGGTTTACCTCTTCGTTGAAGATGGTTTCAAGGTCTTCCTCTTCTTCAAGGGTGGGTGGGCGCATGATAAAGACGATTTTCCCCTCGGCTTGCAGGTCGAAGGGGATCAGTCCCTCACCAATAGAGAATTGGTAAGTTTCTTCGGAGATGTGTTTCTTTTCGCCCAATTGGATCATGTGGATTTCCCGTGCCCCGCTGCGCAGGGTCAGTTGCGGTTGAAGAGCGTCCGAGATTTCGCAATGAGCCGATCCGCCAACCTTCAGGATCACTTCCCTGCCGTTGAAGACATTCCACTCAGCGCGGCAGAAGCCGCCCACCGTTGCCCTCAACGAGGCGCTCAAGTGGCGTCCATCTAGGTTGCCATTCACCTTGCCAAGCTCTAAATCGCCTAGCACATGGCGGGCAATTACGCTGCCTCCTACCTGTTGACAGGTGATCGAGCCTAATCCGTCCTTAGCCATCAAGCTGCCATTAACAGTTCCAATGGTTAGGTTGCCCAGGCTGCGACAGACCACCGAGCCCCCAACTTGATCAATACGCAGATCGTTGTCTAAATATTTGAGGCGCAGATTGCCAGCAACCTGCCCAATTTCGAGGCGTGCGGCGCGGGGAACGCGCATCACACAGTCGGTCGCTGTACGGATCCGAATACCTCCTTCTTGTTCGATCAACTCAACCTGCTCGTCATCGCTGCTGACAAAGACTTCGCTGCGCATCCAGCCTTTGATTTGCAAACTTCCCCCTACCTTTTCAATTTGGATGTAGGGCGTCAATCCGAGGGATTTTTCATAGATCGTTTTCACGTTTCGCCTCCTTCTTCTAAGAGACGCAGGGCATCTTTGACCGTGATTTCCCCTTTTTCCAGAGCTTGTAAGACGCGCTGACGTTGCTCTGGAGATGAGGTAGGTTGAATCTCTTCCACGCCATAGGGTTCATAGCCTAAAACCCGGATGATCTCATGCAGACGGTTGCGAATGGTGGGATAGGAGAGACCAATCACGGCTTCCATCGACTTGATTTTGCCCTCGCAGCGGATGAAGGTTAGGACAAACTGCCACTGTTCCGCAGTCAGATAGGCAAAAGCGGTCTGGCGGAAACGACCTTCAAAGGTTGTCTCACAAGATTGACACTCGAAGCGGGTGATGAGGATCTCCCCTTGACAAATTGGACACTTGGTTGGAATTTCGGACATGGTGACTGACCTTGTCGAATAATATTCGATTTTATAAAATTATATCAATTAAATTGAAGTATTGCAAGGAAATAATTCAAAATTATTTAAGTTAAATTTTAACCTGAACCTAAAAACCCACCTTACTCAGTTTTGGAAAACTTAGCGCATGAAAAATGGCAAACTTCTTGACCTGTACAGTGATTATC
>JAOAHK010000227.1 GCA_026415275.1 Anaerolineales bacterium | reverse complement strand
CGCATACAGCACGCTGCCCGCCTGCGCCGGCTGCGGTGGCGCGAAAGAAAGAAGAAGGAACACTACCAAGCCCAAAGCCAACAGGGCATTCAAGAAGATGGATAAAAAGGGGTTGTTTTTTCGCATCATTTGCTCCTTTCAAAAGAAAATACGGATAAACCGATTCCAAACCTCTCGAGCGAGAGGGTGAGGACAAAGACGATGACAAGTTCTATCGAATGGGAGGAAACCAAGAGAGGAAGGGGGGATGATGGAGATAGCGCCTGAAGCGGTGAAGGATCTTCATCTGATGGCGCTGCCCAATGGATAGAGGGCTTATCGAGCATTCAACCACTTGCACAGGGGGCTAGCCGGATGAAGTGGTTCTTGGATGGTAAAGTGCAAGGTATTTTTTGTTGGCTTGGCTGCCAAGGCAAAAAAACAATTTCTTAATCGTAATTATCGGAAAGGAGAAGTTGTTTCTCAATAAAAATTGCGTAAAAGCTTAGTGAAAGATGAGTGAAAAAACTCCCGCAGGTTGCCAACCTGCGGGAGGATTTTTTCCCTGAGCAAATGCGCAATACAAGGAATCGTATCGAAACCAACCTCACCGCTCTAGGTTTTTTGGGGTGAGAGCTGAAACTCCTATCCCCAGCCATTCCCCCCGCCATCGGGGGAAGGGAGGCGATTTCTCCTCCCAGTTCATATAATCTAACGTCAATGCGGGATAAGGTTAATGAAACCTCAGTTCAAATGCTCTCCCATCTTGTCGTTTCGAGCGAAGCCATGTCCTTTCGACCGAAGAGAGAAATCTGGCATGATTACCGTAATCATAAAGACATCTCGCTTTGCTCGATGTGACATCCCACTCGTTTGGGCTGATCCCGAACCTCAAGTTCATCTGACAAACCCACAATGTGAGATCCATCTCGTTCACCCAGTTTGCTCCGAAATTTAGAGAGCCGACATAAATGTCGTCCTACAAATGACGGATCCATTGTGTCGAAGTAAATGGTTGATTGCGGATAAGGCAAGAGGATAGACGTGAGGTTCACCTAAGTACGGGTGAAAGTCCTATGATAGTTGTGAGAATGCTTGTGGAGTTTGGGGGCGCAGGCTATGGCTCTTCGGAGTATCCTTCCTTAGTTTGACAACCCGCAGGAGAAATTTGGGATTTTTGTGCTATCATTTATAGGAAGGCTTGTGCTATGCAACCTTGGAAGCGTGTGCTCGTCTTTTTGCTGCTCAATATCATTGTCTCGGCGACGGTCACCTTAGCTGTGCTGTGGATTTGGGAGCTCACCCATCCCGCATTGCCGCTTGGTGCGGACCTGCCTTCGAAGACAGAACTTGCCCAGGTTGGTGACACAACCGTAAGCAGCCCCGCCCCGCTCACGGTCACCCCGGCGATCTTGATGGACGAGTATATCGTGCGCGAAGGGGACACCTTGGGGGAGATTGCTGATAAATACAAGGTGAGTGTAGAGACCTTGCTGAAAGCCAACGGCTTGAAAGACCCCAACGCCATCAGCGTTGGCATGGCAATTTACATCCCCATTACCCCTGAACCCGCACCGCAGTCTCCCGCACAGGTAACCCCTTCGCCCATCGGAGCAACCCCTACTCTGGTTCCCGGCGCCCAACCGCCCAGCGCAGTGATCAATAGCGTGATCGGCATCGGCGATTTAGCCGCTGAGCGCGTCTTTATCACCCGCGTGGGCAGTGGCGTTTTGTTGCTCAAAGATTGGCGCCTGACCGATGAGGATGGCAATGTCTTTATCTTCCCTGAGCTGGCGCTTTACGAGGATGGCGCCATCAACGTTTGGACGACCACCGGCACGGCAACCCCGGTTGACTTGTATTGGGGGTTGGCGACGCCGCTCTGGCGGTCGGGGGAGACGGCAACGCTGTTGAATGAACGCGGCGAGGTCGTCTCGACCTATACCGTTCCCTAATCGAGGATAAGATGCGTTGGGTTGAAGAGCGCATCGGAGAAGCCATTGAGCGCGGAGAATTTGAGAACTTAAGCGGCAAAGGGAAACCGATCCAATGGCAGGAAAACCCCTTCGCACCACCCGAACAGCAACTCGCCTTTCACCTCTTGCGTTCCAATGGCTTTACCTTGCCTTGGCTTGAAACGCAGCGCGAACTGCAAGCTGAAATCGATAAATTGCGCAAAAAAATTGCTCAGCTTCGGCAAACCCCCGCAAGCCCCCACTGGCAAAAACGCCAAAAGGCGCAGTTGGAAGCACAAATCGAGGACCTGAATCAACGCATCCGCAGGTATAATATCGAGGCGCCATTGGCGCGCTTTCATTTACCGATTTTAGACTGCGAAAGAGAACTCGAAGGCATCGCATGACCCAAACGCTCTATCGAAAATGGCGCCCGACCAACTGGGAGGAGATCGTAGGGCAAGGGCACGTTGTTCAAACATTGCGCAATGCTGTCGCTAGCGGTCGCTTTGCCCACGCTTATATCTTTGCCGGCCCGCGCGGCACCGGCAAGACGACCACAGCGCGCATTCTGGCAAAAGCCTTAAACTGTTTAGCGGATGATGGCAACCAGAAACCCTGTGGCAATTGCCCGAACTGCCAGGCGATCCAAAGCGGGCGTTTTTTGGACTTGATCGAGATCGACGCCGCCTCGAACACCAGCGTTGACGACGTGCGCGACCTGCGGGATAAGATCAACTTTGCTCCCAATCAGGGGAAGTTCAAGGTCTATATCATCGATGAAGTGCACATGCTCTCCACGGCGGCCTTTAATGCCCTGCTGAAAACGCTAGAAGAGCCGCCGCCCCATGCCATTTTTGTGCTTGCTACAACCGAAGTGCACAAAATCCCAGCCACCGTCCTCTCGCGCTGTCAACGGCATGAATTCCGGCGCATTCCGCTGGTGGAAATGGTCACTCAGTTGGAGAGGATCGCCCAACAAGAAAACATTTC
This sequence comes from Anaerolineales bacterium, assembly GCA_026415275.1. Classification (GTDB taxonomy): domain Bacteria; phylum Chloroflexota; class Anaerolineae; order Anaerolineales; family UBA4823; genus NAK19. Next base: position 1,993 of record JAOAHK010000227.1, on the reverse strand, counting down.
AGTCGAGACGGCGGCGTTGCAGGTGATCGCCCGTCAGGCGACGGGCAGCCTGCGCGATGCCATCTCACTGCTCGATCAGTTGGCTGCAGCGGGAAAACCGATTACGGTCGAGTGGGTTAGCCAAATGCTCGGCACCGTAGCCAGTCAGGCGATTTTGGAACTGACCGATGCCATCCTGAACGGCGAGGCTGAGAAAGGTTTGGAAATCCTCCATCGAACCTTGGATAGCGGCGCGGATGGACGCATCTTCTCCCGCCAAATGGTCGAACATCTGCGCAACTTGCTCTTGGTGAAGGTTGGCAATGCGCGAGAAGTAGAAGCCCCGCAAGAAATGAAACAAAAACTTGCCGAACAAGCCCAGAAACTTTCCATTCCTCAGCTTCTCGCTCTGATTCGGGCGTTCCAAGGGGCAGCCGCCGAGACTCGCATGGCATGGTTAGCCGCCTTGCCATTAGAGATGGCGTTGTTGGAAGCCTTGAATGCGTTGCAAGTGGATACTGCCCAAACCCCTGCAACCATTCCGACCTCGCCGGTGAAGATACCTTCTGCGCCTGCACCCAAACCGGCTGTCAGAGGCAAAAAAGAGACAGAACCGGCAGCCCCAATGGAGCAGGATGCGGAAACCCCTGCTGCTTCTGCGCCGGCGATTGCAGCCGATCAAGGGCTGACCCTCGAAGCGGTTCAAGCGCACTGGCGCGAAATCCGCATGTTGGTGCGCAGCCAGAACCCCAGCGTGGAAGCCTTGTTAAATTCTTGCAAACCCGCAGCCGTGAAAGGGAAGCAGTTGTTCTTGGTCTTCAACGGCGAGTTTGCCAAACAGAAAATGGAACGCGCGGAGGCACAGGCTTTGGTCAATCGTGTCATTTCGAAAGTGCTAAATTGCGCAGTTGAAATTCGCTGCCTGTTGCGCGGCATTCAGCCCGACGAACTGCCGCAAGGCGTGGAGCAAGATGGGGTAATTGCCGAGGCGTTGCGTTTGGGCGGTGAAATCGTCGATGTTCAGGAGTAAGTCAGGAGGATCACATGGCAAAAGGTTATAAGGCTCCTAAAGGCATGGGGCAGATGGGAATGATGCAGCAGTTGCAAAAATTACAGGAACAACTGCAACTGGCGCAGGAACAACTTGCCCAGGAAACGATAACCGCAACGGCGGGTGGCGGCGCGGTCAGGGTGACGATCACCGGCGATCAGCGCTGTACGGCGGTAGAGATTGACCCGCAGCTCCTCCAAGATGGTGATGTGGAGATGATCCAAGATTTGATGTTAGCCGCCTTTAACACTGCTTTAGAGCGCAGCCGAGAGTTGGCTGCAGAACGATTAGGCCCCCTAGCCGGTGGCTTGCCCTTCTAAGCGATGTCTTTGCCCAAACCGCTGCAAGATGTGGTCAATGCCTTGAGCCGCTTGCCGGGCATTGGTCCAAAGACGGCTTCAAGGTTGGCTTTTTTTCTTTGGCGGGCGCCGCAGGAATTGAGCGAGGAGTTAGCCAACGCCTTATTGGCTTTGAAAGCGGAAACCACTACCTGTCCGCGCTGTTTTCACCTTATGGCAGTTGGGCAGGCGGCGTGCGAGATTTGCCTGGATGCCACCCGGCAACGCGAGCTATTGTGTGTGGTCGAAGAGCCGTTGGATGTGATCGCCATCGAACGTTCCGGGGCGTACCGCGGCTTATATCATGTCCTTCAAGGGGTGCTCTCGCCGATTGAGGGAGTGGCACCCCAAGACTTGCGCATCGCTGAACTGATCCAACGCATCGAAAACGAAGCAGTGCAAGAGGTCATCTTGGCGACCAATCCGAGCTTGGAAGGGGAGGCGACAGCCATGTATTTGCAACAGCGTTTGCAACCTTTGGGAGTCAAAGTCACGCGCTTGGCGCGTGGCTTGCCGGTGGGGGGCGATTTAGAATACGCCGACCCGAACACCTTGCTGCGGGCGTTGCTGGGGCGGCAGGAAATGAGCAGCGGAGAAGAATAGGTTGCACCATGGTGAGGGGGAT
>JAOAHK010000226.1 GCA_026415275.1 Anaerolineales bacterium | reverse complement strand
CCCCTACATGGGCTTCAACCTGCTGCCGCTTTCGGTGATCCCCGAGCTGCGCCTCACCGATCGTGGCTTGGTGGCTGTGCCACCGATGACCATTTTACCGCTCTTCGAGAAGTAAAATACTCCCCTCGTATCCCCCCGATGAGGGGGGAAGCCCCACCCCCCTCGAATCTCCCTTTCGAGGGGAGCTTTTTTCTCTATTCCCGTAAATTGAACCTAACCCCTTAATCTGGTAATGTCGTAGACCGAAATTGATCTCGCCTTTCCTAATATTATCTTGGGCGATTTGTTAACTACATGCCGATAATTCCAAGTGATTTGTCATCTTATGTCGTCTGCGCTTCCATCGCCCAATCAACGATGCGTGTGCACACCCGTTCGAGCAACGGTCGATCATGGCTGATGACCAGCATTCCGAGCTGGCGTTGGGCTGCGACATCAAGGAGAACTTGCCAGAGTTGCGCTTGGGTATTGGCATCTAGCATGGTGGTCATCTCGTCGGCGATCAGATAGCGGGTTCGCGGGTCAAGGACACGGGCAACCGCAATGCGTTGTAGTTCGCCGTTGCTCAATTCGTGAGGAAAGCGCTCGAACCAATGTAAATCAAGGCTGAGCGCCTCCAACAAACTGGGCGGCGGCTGATAGGCTTCATACAGGGCTTTGCCGATCGTCCAGCGCGGGTTGATCGCCAACTCGGGGTGTTGAAAGATCATCTGCACGGGACAATAGCCTTTTGGGGGGAGCGGTTTCCCGTCCAGCTCTACCTTGCCACCGATCGGTTGGAGATAGCCTGCTAGGACACGCCCAAAAGTGGTCTTGCCACAACCGCTGGGTCCATAAAGTCCAACCCGTTCGCCGGGGGTGATGGAGAGAGAAAAACCCTGTAAGATCCAGGGTCGGTTGGGAGAATAACGAAAGGAAACCCGTTCAGCCTTGAGCATGGATACACCTCACTTGGTTTTGGGCGATTGCGCGCATTGTCGGGCGTTCAGCGGTGCATTCCGCCGTGGCAAGGGGACAGCGCGGGGCAAACAGGCAACCTTGGGGTAAGTCTTGCGGCGATGGTTGCATGCCGGGCAGGGGGATGAACTCGTTTTGGGGCAAGGAACGCCACAGAGCTTGGGTGTAAGGGTGAAGCAATCCCTCTCCCTTGCCGGAAAACGCTGTGACCGGAGCAATCTCCACGGTTGTGCCGGCGTAAAAAACGGCAATCTGATCGGCAACCTGTAGGGCGGCTTGAATGTCGTGCGTGATCAGCACCACGCCCCGCTGCTCATCGGCAAGTTGGCGCAGGTGGTTTAGCGTCTCTTGCACCACCTCGGGATGCAATCCCGGCGTTGGCTCATCGGCTAAGATCAATTCGGCTTCGCCGACCACCGCCATCGAGACCAAGGTGCGCCGCGCCATGCCACCCGATAACTGAAAGGGATACCAGCGTTCCACTTCGAGGGGAAGCTGGTAGCGTTGGAAGATGGCTCGTTGAGCAGCAGCGGAATGCCGATTTTTGCCACTCAATTGCGCCGCGCGCAGTACCTGCGCCCCAACCCGCATCAGCGGATCGAGAAAGCTGACCGATTGAGGGATCAGGGCAATTCGACGGCCACGCATCGCAGCCTGCCGTTCAGGGGTCAGCAATTGCCCCTTATACCAGATTTCTCCCTCTATATGCGCATTGGAGGGCAAGATGCCCAAAACAGCATGGGCTAGCAGGCTTTTGCCGGAGCCGCTAGAGCCGACCACTGCAACCACTTCGCCAGCACTTACCTTAAGGTCCAAATCCACCACCGGAGTGAGGACGGTGCGGCGTAAGCCCCGAGCGTAGCGATGAAAGTGAATGGATAGACTGCGCACCTCTAGCATATTTCACTCCTGTGCGGTGCGCGGATCGAGCAAGGCGCGCCCGTTTTCTCCAAGGATATCGAAGAGCTTCACCATAACCAGCAGAGCTGCACCGGGCAAAACAGCCAACCACCAATAGCCGGTGGAGAGATGGCGCATCGACTCGGCAAGGATAATCCCGATTGCCGGCTGATGGGGAGATAAGCCAATGCCAATGAAGGTGATACCGGCCTCGTGCAGGATGGCATGGGGAAAGAGCAAGATCAAACCCACCAAAAATTGTGGCCAGATATGGGGCAGGATGTGATGGCGCGCAACCCAAAAGGATGATCGGCCTAGTTTTGCCGAGAGTTGAACATAATCTGCGGAGCGCACTTGGTAGACTTCGGCGCGGATCACACGCGCCAAGGAAGGCCAGTGGGTGAGGGCGACCGAGATCACCACTCCGTTCAATCCCCCGCCGCTGACGAAAGCCAAAAGAATCAAGACGACCATGTGGGGCAAACTGAGAAAGACATCGATCCACCAAGAAAAGAAAGCGTCCACCGCTCCCCCCAAAGTGGCGGCGGTCAGGCCGATCAGCAGGCCGATCAACGAACTAAACAGGGCTGCCAGAAAGCCCACCTGCAAGCTCAAGCTGAGCCCGGACCAAGTGCGCAGCAACATATCCCGTCCTAGCCAGTCGGTGCCAAAAGGATGAGCCCACGAGGGCGCTTGGTTGCGTTCGCTCAGGTTGGTCTGATTGGCAACCGCCGCTCGTGCAGAGCCGGTAAGGATCACCCCGAGACACAAAACACAGAAGACGATCAAGAACAACGTCTGGCGACGGCGGTCAAACACTCTTTGACGCGCTAAACCCACTCGACTCCAAAGGGTCGATGATCTTGAGACTTCGAGGTTCACGATTCCACTCCTAGTCGAATACGCGGGTCAATCAGATGATAAAGAATATCGGCGAGGGCGTTGCCGGTAAAGACGAAGAGCGTGGAAAACAAGACAATCCCCAATAATAAGGGAACATCGCTGCGCAAGCCGGCTTGCACGGTCGCCTGCCCCAACCCTGGATAGGCAAAAACCTGCTCAGCAAGCACCGAACCCCCAAAAAGCTCGCTGATCGAAGCAAACTGCAAGGTAATTGCCGGCAAAGCGATGTTGCGCAGCCCGTGGTGCCAGATCAGACCGAATAAATTCTCCCCCTGGGCTCTGGCAAAGAGGATATAGTCACTGTTCAAGATGGTGATCAGCTTTTGACGGGTGTGCAAGGTGATGTTGGCGATGCCGATGATGCTCAGGGTGAGCGCCGGCAAAACAAGGTGATGCAGACGCTGGGCAAAAGTGACTTGCTCGGGTAAGACGCCAGGGGGCGTGGCGCAACAGACGGGTGCCCACTTCAAGAACACGGCAAAGACGATCAACAGCAGAAGCGCAAGCCAAAAAGCGGGGGTCGAAGCCAAGAGATAAGCGTAGAAGCGGATGATCTGATCGACCCACGAACCCGCTCTTGCCCCGCTGAGCACCCCCAAAAGGAAGCCCAAGACTCCCGAAAGCACCCAAGCCGTGCCCATCAAACCTAACGAAGTGAAAAAACGCTGGCGGATGACCTGGCTCACCGGTTGGTTATAGATCGCCGAGGTGCCCAAATCCCCTCTCATCAAGCTGCTCAACCAACGCATATAACGCACCACGGGCGGATCATTAAGCCCCCAGCGTTCGGCAATGCGTTGGCGTTGTTCGGGACCAATGCGCATCATCTCCGCCCCGACATAAGCCTGCACCGGGTCGATGGGGGATAGGCTCACCAAAGTAAAAGACAAAACCGAAATGGTGAACAAGAGCAAAATCAAACGCAACAATTTCTTGATCAAATACCGTAAAATATTCATTGGTTAGCCTCTTGATGAGAATCGGGCGGGTCGCCTCTGAGAGACGACCCGCTAAGGAAGTAAGGGAGGGGACTATTGACAAACCCATTTCCATTCGGAAATGTTGAAGGTGATCGGCCAGCCGTGACCATGCGGTTGGATCTGTTGCTTGCCGACATCTAAACAATCCGAGACAAAATAGACATGCTGCAGGTTGACCAACCAGGCCCAGGCAGCGTCTCCTTTGGTGGTAAAGCCAACGCCCTGCTTATCCCACTGAGCGGCGCGCCAGTAAACTAGAGCTTCTTCTTCGGTGGGGGCGCCCATGGCTAAATCGAGATAATTATCTACTTGTTCGTTGGCGTAGTAGCCGGTGTTATACCAGCCGTTGCCGCGCATGGAGCTGTGATAGAGGTTATACATCTCAGTTTGATCGTGGCTGCCCCAGCCAAATAGGACTGCGTTGCTGTGCATCAGGGTCTCGATCTCATCCCAACTGGCGCCACGCAACTCGATCTGGATGCCGATCGGCTTGACCATATCCGCCACCGCCAAAGCCAGCGATTGGCGGGTGCTGTCTGAAGCTGGATACACCAGCGTAAAGCGTGCTTCTAGGTCGCCTTTCTCAAGGACCCCATCTCCATTGGTGTCCTGCCAGCCGCCCTCGCTCAGGATTTTTTGGGCGGTCTGGGGATCGTTGTCTCGAATCGCGGACTCAGGTTCCCACCACGGGACGGTATCAGCAGGCCCGTAGGCAGGGGCGCCAAAGCCCTCCAACACCCCCTCGACCAACGCTTGGCGATCAATGGCATAATTAACCGCCTGCCGAATAGCAAGGTCCGCGGTCACATTGCTCCCAATGGGGTAGCCCTTTTCGGTTTTCTCGCCCGTATCGGGGACAAAGGGGAACATGATGCCGCGGTTATCGATCGAGGGAACGGGGAGGACGCGCATGCCTCCGAGTGTCTGTTTGCCGAGTGCCTGAGGCACAGAAACCACGTGCACTTGCCCGGCTTTTGCGGCGGCAAAGCCGGCATCCTCTGAAGTGAAGAGGAAAACAACGCGATCAAACTGCGGCTTCTCCCCGTAGTAGTGGGGATTCGGTTCGACAATCAGCTGTTGCCCCTCATCCCACTGCACCAGTTGATAGGGCCCGCTGCCGATCGGGTTGCGCCCATACCCCTCTCCATAGGCATGCTCGGGGACGATGCCTAGCGTGATCAGCCGGTTGACAAAGGTACTGGTGGGT
>JAOAHK010000225.1 GCA_026415275.1 Anaerolineales bacterium | reverse complement strand
GATTAAGACCACAGTCCCATTGACAACCACATCAGGTAGGGCATCAAAGGTAACCACAACCGCATCTCCGACCTTTACCCGAGCGACGTCAATTTCATTCAAGTCAGTGGTCTCGATGCGCAAGTGCTCTAAGTCAGCGAGGATCAGGATTGGCTGACCGGGTGCAACCCACTCTCCCTCGCGCACATACACCTCACTGACTGTGCCCGAATACAGCGCCTTGATCTCCAGATCGGCAAGTTTCTTCTCGGCAGCCGCCAGAGCTGCTTTAGCAGTTGCTAACCTCGCTTCTGCCAAGGCAACGAGGTCTGGATCCGGGCCTTTGGCAAGGGTTTGATAATCCCGTTCCGCTTTCGCTAATTTCGCCAGAGCCTCTTGCAGAGCAAATTCATAGGTCAAACGCTTGACAGCAGCGTTGTAATCCGCTTGGGCTTCATCGAGCTTCTTTTTGAGATCACGGCGGGTCTCATTCTGCTCCGACTCGTTGCGATAGGGTTGAAAGGCTGCCGTTGCAGCATCCAAGCGTTGCTTCATGACCTTCACTGCTTCAACCGCAGTTAAATCCTTTTGGTTGACTGGAACGGTAAAGTTATCCAACTGATATTGCGCCTCTTTTACGGCATTGTTGGCAAGGTAGTAGGCTTGCAAAGCAGCAGCTAAATTCAAATCGTGGTTCTCGTAAAGATCGTTCAAAGCCTGTTCGGCCGAGAGCACTTCCGCCCGCGCCTGTGCGACCTGAGCTTCAATCTCCTCTTTCCCCTTCAGGCGCAGTAATATCTGCCCCTCCTCAACACTATCCCCCCTTTCGACCAAGACTTCTGCAACCACTCCAGGAAATGTAACACTGAGAGTAGAGCGTTTAAGGGGGAGGACAACCCCAGTAGCGCTGACAACGGGCGTTGTGTTGATCGCCACCTCTTCCACTGCGGTTGGAGATGCTCCTCGCTGAGCGCAACCAGTCATCAATCCCCCCAAAAGAACCAATAAAACTAAGAACGCAATTTGTTTTTGATTGAGCGTTATCATATTTTCTCCTTAAGCGTTATGAGATAGTCCTCATTCATATCGCAAAGCCTCAACGGGCTGTAAGTTTGTTGCCCGATAGGAAGGATAAATCCCGCCTAGCACCCCTAAGGCAACCGCAACGCCCAAAGCGCGGGCAAAGATATCCCACTCCCACACAGTCGTCAACAGCCCCCCAACCATGGGAGCAAGATTCAGAGTATAAGCTAGCACGAACGCAAACAAAATGCCTGAGGCGCCGCCCAACAAGCCTAAAACGAGAGCTTCTTTTAGGATCATGCCGAGCACGCGCCGGCGGCGCCAGCCCAGTGCCCGTAGGACACCGATTTCACGCGTGCGCTCAAAGACCGACATCAACATGGTGTTCAATACCCCAATGCCACCGACAAAAATCGCTAAGAATGAGATGGCGTTGAGCATGACTTCGGTAGACTTGCGATCCGGCATTTGGCTGGAAAATTCTGTGCTTAGGGTGGCATGGACATCGGGAAAATGGCGGTTTATGCGGGTGACAACGGCTGCGGCTGTCTTGGGGTCGCGCAGTTTTATCCCCGCCATGGTCACCTTGCGCGGGCGTCCAGTTAAGCCTTGCGCATCGCGCAGGGTGATAATCCCGCCCAATTCCTCCCAACTAATTTTTGATTCGTAAATGCCAACAATCCGAAACCTCACGCCACTCAATTCTATCGTATCGCCGATTTTTTTGCCCAACGTTTCCATCATCAACCGCCCAACCACGATTTGATGATTGGTTGTCAATTGTTGCCCTTCAACGACTTTAATGCGCTGAATGGCGAATTCATTGGGGTTGTAGCCTTGAACAATGAAAAAACCTCCTGCTTCGGGCATCGTGACTGCAGTAAAGATCAGGCCGCTGACCGCTTGAACCTCTGGCAGAGCAGCTATTCGCCCTAAGATTTGCTCATCGATTGCGCTAAAGCTTGTATCAGAGACATTCGCTTGGCGCAGCATGATCTCTGCGCTTGTGCCCAGAATCATAGAGTCCATTTCCTTGAACGCCCCACGGATAACCGCCTCCATCGCCATAATTCCACCAACCGTCAAGGCAATGGCAAAGAGGGTTAAGCCTGTCCGAGTTGAGCGTTGCCACAAGCTTTGCAAAGTCATCCCTCCAAAAGGCAAGCGGCGCGTTTTGCTTCCCGATCCTCCGCCCTCATAGCGCAGAGCTTCAATTGGCTGCAACTGAGCTGCCCGCCAGGCTGGATAAAGTCCCCCTGCGATCCCTAACACCATCACAACCCCAAACGCAGTAATAAATTGATCGAACCGTAATGTGGATAAATTGACCCCAAAAAACGTTGTTGTAGTCGAGAGTGCATAGATCAACAGCACGCCTAATAGGGAACCCAGCACCCCTCCCCCAAGGCACACCACCAATGCTTCGCCGAAGATCATCCACAAGATCGTTCCTTTTCGCCAGCCCATTGCTCGCAAGACACCGATCTCACGCGTGCGCTCAAATACAGACATCAGTTGGGAATTCATCATTCCCACACCCCCAATAATAATCGCCAAGCTGCTGATCACCCAAACATACCCTTCAAAAAAATCCGCCATGGAGGTTTGGTCGGCTAAATCTCTCACACCGCCTATGGAAAGGTCGGGGAAGCGACGTTGCACGCGTTGAATTAGCCGCTCGCGCAATTCCGGATCTTTGAGTTTGACGTAGAACAAACTGACTTGGCGAGGTTTACCCAATAGCTCTTGGGCATCCTTCAAGAGCACCACTGCGCCAGCGTCTTCCATTGCATCGCCCGTTTCATAGATTCCGACTACACGAAACACCGCTCCCCCAACACGAAGCGAGTCGCCCACAGATTTCTTAAGCACTTCTGCAGCTGCCGAACCGAGGATCAGCGGCCGACCACGCCAGGATTGCGCCTGAGAGGAATTCAGTTCCACCCCACTCTTAATCGGATAGCGGCTCAAGGCAAAGCTATCCTCCGGATAGCCAAAGACAAAGAAGAAAGGTTGTCCCTCCGCTTCAGAATATCCTTGAAGCATACCACTGATCTGCTCAATTTCGGGCATTGGTTCTAATTCTGCCAGCAACGACTCATTAATTGAACTCATGCTCAGATCAAAGGAATTGGGCTGGCTAATCACCAAATCTGCCTTGCTGCCACTCAGTAAGGCGGTATAACCCATCTTGAAGCCATCCGCCAATGCGCTCAGGCTGACAATCGCTGCTACTCCAATGGCAATTCCCGCCATGGTCAGGAGCGTGCGAATTTTGCGGCGCATCAGACTTTTCCAAATCAAGGCGATCATTTATTTCAGTCCTTCTTCATTGTGGTTCCACACGATCTATCTGAACGACTTAGGATTCACTGCCACGAATCCATTCATCTTACCTCATTTTTCAATCCCATGAGGAACAAGTCCACGATTGTTTCGATCATGGTATCACTTTGCCACTCGCGACAAATTAACGGGTCGCCCAATGCGTAAAATCCAACCATTCCGAGATTAAAGGCGAGCAAGAAACGCACAACGAGGGACACATTGACAGATCGTACCTCTTCACGCTCGATGCGAGTTTGCAAGTACTGTTCCCATAAGCTTATCATTGGCTGAATCAATTCTTTATAATAACGCTCAGCGAATTTCCGGTTGACCAGGATTTCAGATAGGACAGCCCGAAGCATCGCTAGGTGATTATCTTCGACGACAAATGAATGGCGCAATCGGAATATCAAGGCAAGAAAATCGTGTGATGGCATCTCAAGGGTTTGCTCCAGTAATTCCGACTGTGTAAACAACGCCAACGACTGCGACTCAGCTAAACGGCTCATGATGCCTAGCAATAGGTCCTCTTTGCTCTCAAAATAGTTATATATCGTGCCTTCGGCTACATCAGCAGCCTCGGCGATCTCCTTTGTAGTCGCGGCGTGAAATCCCTTCTCAGCGAAAACGCGGGCGGCTGCATCAAGAATCTGTATTTTACGAGCTTCGATTCGCCGCTCACGTCGGGTAGGACTCCTTTCTTCGCGCATCACTCACTCCTGGGTAAGCAAACACCTTCAGATTGAGTATTCTCTCATTTATTGAGTATACGCTCACATTTTTATCATAGTATTATAATGATGTCAAGACTCCTATTATCAATTTTTCAAAGGTTTTCTATAAAATCTCTCATTTACCCTTGTTTTCTATCCCGAGGTCAAATCTACCGATTATATTCACTTATTAACATGATTAAGAAACCATAAAACAAATAATCAGACACAGAATGTTATAATTTTTTTAAGGTTTTTCTCTCAAATTATGATCCGACTCTCTTTTTAGCACCGAATGCACGAGCATCTAGCTGCAATTGATATTGGATCCAACGCCATCCGCATGGCAGTAGCTCGCCTTGAGGCGCAGGGCAATTTAGAAATTGTGGAAAACAGCCGTGTCCCAGTTCGTCTCGGCAAAGATGCCTTTACCTTGGGTTATTTTACGGAAGAGACGATTCAAATGGCTGTCGGGACTTTCCACCGCTTTCGCAACATCGCTCAGGTGTTTGATGTCAAAGCAATTCGCGCCGTTGCCACCAGCGCCATGCGCGAGGCTTCAAATAGCCACATCCTCATCGACCGAGTTGCATCCCAAACGGGCTTTCAAATAGAAATCATCAACGAAATAGAAGAAGCGCGTCTCATCCATTTAGCTGTCCAAAAGGTGATCGACCTCAAGGGAAAACGCGCCCTGTTAATCGACATTGGCGGGGGCAGCGTTGAGGTCACCCTATCGAATGAGAATGTGCTTTCCGTCGAAAGTTACGCGCTTGGGACGGTGCGTTTGTTAAGCAAATTAGAGGGAAGCAACGGGAGTGTCAACTTTAATCAACTGGTCAGTGAGTATGCAGATAAGGTGCTGTCTCTTATACACATCT
>JAOAHK010000224.1 GCA_026415275.1 Anaerolineales bacterium | reverse complement strand
TGTTGGGTGGCGGCACCGGCTTAGCAACGGTTTCCAACCTCTCTTTAATGCTGGATATGACCACCCCGACCAATGTTGGCTTGTACATTGGGGCATGGGGAATGGCGAACGCGCTCTCGCGCTTGATCGGCACATTGCTGAGCGGTGTGGTGCGCGATGTCGTCACCCAATTCAGCCAGGCCCCGCTGAGCGGTTATCTGACTGTGTTTGGGATTGAGGCGTTTTTCATCGCTGTTTCGTTGGTCATGTTGGGTAAAATCAGTGTGGAACAGTTCCGCGAGGCAAGTGAAACGTCGGTTGTCGAACGGGCGGCTCTGGCAAGCGATTTATAGGACCATAATGGAAAAGTCTTCCGAGAACGACTGGCTCAGCTTGAGCGAAGCAGCTCAATTGCTTGGGGTTCATCCGGGCACGGTGCGCAATTGGTCGAATCAGGGGGTGATCCCTTTCCATCGCACACGCGGGGGACATCGGCGCTATAAGCGCGCTGAAATCGAGCTTTGGAAGCAATCGCAATCCATTCTCACTGCCTCAGAGGTCGAGGCGATGATGCAATCTGCTCTGCGCAACACCCGATTGCAGATCAGCGAGGGGATTCTGCAACATCAAAGCTGGTATAACAAGCTAGATGATGAAGCCAAGGAGCAGTACCGCCTGAGCGGGCGTTTGCTTCTGCAAGGCTTATCCCGTTTCCTCAGCGCTTTGGAAGAAGAGGGAAACCAACAAGCGCAACGCGTTGGCTGCGAATATGCTCTGCGCGCCCGACGCTATGGCTTGAGCTTGGTCGAGGCTGCGCAGGCTTTCTTCTTCTTTCGCAACAATTTGATCGACTCAATGCTCAAAGTCTATGAAGCCGCGGCGGTGCGCTCGCCTCATGCTTGGAGTGAGATGTTCCGCCGCATCAATGCCTACACCGATCAGATCATGACCGCCCTATTGGAAGTGTACGGAAATCACCCAAACGGAAGCAAATAACCGTTCAAGGTTGCGGCGCGTTCTTTTCGACTTCCACCCACATGCGTTCCCCATTGGTCTGCAGGTGAATCCAACCGTTCAAATCTGTGCGCAAGAGTGAATACCCTTGCAAGCGAGCAATGGTCTCAGGATGGGGTAAGCCATACCAGTCGCCTTGGGCAACGCTCAGCCAAACAATTTGGGGTTGCAAACGGTTGAGGAAATCAAGCGGGTTGTACCAACTTGATCCGTTATTTGCCAGCAGCCACAGCGTAACGGGAGTCAGATGACCGCTTTCAAAGATGTCCTTGCGCAGTTCTGAATCGAGCCCAACCGGCAAGAAAGCCCGAAATTGCTTCCACTCCAAAAGGAAAACCGCTCCTCGTTCGCCCATTCCAACGACCGACAATCGAGCCTCTTCACCTAGGTCGAGGCTTTGACCTAGCTGGGCAAGGTGTATCGAGACAGAGCCTTCTTTCGCAACACGTTGGATCGTTGTCGCTATGCTGCTTTCCCCTTGAGGAATTGCCCACCACAGGTTAGCGACCCGCCCGCGTTCGATCAGCTCAACCACCCCACCAATTTGCGCTTGACGCGCTCCGCCAAGCACAACCCAGTCCAAGCGAGAGTTAGCGAGGGGCAGCCAACGGTCAAGAGCGTTTAGCAGACGGCTTGGGCTATCGCCCCCGTTGATCAGCACATAGCGACCTTGCGGCGTTTGGATCAACAAAGCTTCACTAGATTTGGACGGGCGGCTGACATCAAGCAGAATAAGATGCAAGCGATCATCTGGCGCCGAGAGAGCCATTTGCCAAACCACAACGGTCAGCAGGGATAGCACTCCCACGGCTGGCAGCGGTTTCAGTGCACCCCAAACGACGTGCACCTTTTGCCGGAACTTCGTCAGGGCGAATAACGCAAGGTAAAAGATCACCACCCCATACAACGGCAGGGTGGATAAACGCAGTGAGCTATAGGGCAGATCGGCGCTCCATTCCACCGTGCGGATCGTGTAGGTCACCAGCGGTAAGACAAGCACCGCCAAAAATTGTCCGATGAGAGGATGGAGCAGAGCCAGAAACATGGCAATTCCACCCCCCACCATCACCGCCGGTTGGACCGGCAGGATCAGCGGATTGACCAACAAGGCGATCAACGAAAGCTGCCGAAAGTGATATAGGATGATCGGGAGGGTGGTTACTTGAGCAGCAAGGGTGAAGAGTGCCCATTCGCCGATCAGATTGCCGAGGCGCTGCGCGGTTTCAGCTTGCATGAAGCGCGAAAGTTGACGCACCACCCATTCGTTCAGCGGCGAGGCATAGAGAACCAGCCCCAAGGTTGCGGCAAAGGAAAGCTGAAAGGATATATCCCAGGGAAGATCCGGCTCAAAGAGCGCCATTAGGGCGGCAACGAAGAGCAAACTGTTGATTCCCGATTGACGGCGGCCGATTTGAGCCGCGAAGAGGGTTAGAACGCCCATGATCGCGGCGCGCACAACACTAGCGTTGGCGCCGACCAAAACGGTGTAAACGCCAATCAGGATAACCGTCAGGGCAGTGCCGCGCCAGCGGCCAAACGCCCGCGCCAGAATCGCCATAAAAAGCCCAGCTAGGAGAGTGATGTTGAAGCCGGAAATGGCAACAATGTGCATTGTGCCGCTATCAACGAAGGCTTGGCGCACATCGGCAGGAATACCGCTCTCGATGCCAAGCAGGATGCCTGCCAGCAAAGAGGCTTGCGGTTCGGGGAACATTCTCAGCAAGGTAGATAAACATCGCTGGCGAAATTCGTATACTGCATTGTAGATCCCGTTGCCGCGCTGGCGTTCTAGCAAGGTCACTTGGGCGCGGGGTAGGAAGGCGAGGATCTCTTTGCGGGCAAGGTAGGCGCGGTAAGAAAACCCCTCACTTTGTGGCGGAAGTTCTAAGGTTCCCACAACCAACACGCGATCGCCATATCGCCAACGCTCATAGGGGGAAGCGCGCACCAGTACTTTTCCGAGTGGAGAATGTTTTTTCTCGCTCCGATCTAAATTCTGCTCGGCTTGGTTCGATGACCATTTCTCGACGGCCACTGTCAGCGCGGTATAGGTATCGCGCTCATCGGGGTAGGTGGTCACTACACCGTGTAGGATCACTTCTTGACCAATGGATTGATAAACAGTCGCCGTAAACTCTTGCGTTTTTTGGCGTTCCCACTGGTAACGCCAGCCGCCGAATGTCAAGGCGATCAAGCAAGCTGCCAGCGGCATTCCGGCAGGATAGGAGAGGGTCTGAGCTAGGGTACTGAGACTGGAGAGAGACAGCGATGGAAGTGGCAAGTAACGTTGCACACGTGGTGCGAGGAGGAGAAAGAGAACGCTCACCAAGCTAATGGCTGCCCACTGCCATACCGCCAGGGGGAGGACATCGGCTAAGACAATGCCGCTCAAAAAAGCCAAAGAGAGCCAGAGCAGCGGCATCGGTTGAGATAAAGAAAGCTAGGGCCGCTCACCATGGCTGAGGCGCGTTTGGATGTCATCCAAAACGGGGGGTAAATCCCAAATCCCATCGATGACATAATGCGCGCCGCTCTGGTAAAGCTGTTTGGCGATGTTTTCTCGCTTGGTGTCAAGTTCTTTTGCAGGCAGGGCTGCCACTTCAGCTTCGCTAAGACCGAGCAAATTGCCGCTCAGAACTACCCCCACCGTCCACAAGCCAGCGTTCAATCCTGCTTCGATGTCGGGTAAAGTATCTCCAACTTTAACGACTGCCTCGGCGGGATAGGTCTGCAGTTGAATCAGGTTTTGATAGATCATCCACGGATAGGGGCGTCCGGCTGGCACCTCATCCGGACAAACGAGAGCATCTGGCGCGTAACCGCGCTTTTCCGCTTCGGGCTGAACGATATCCATCATTGCGCGTGTATAACCCGTTGTCGAGCCGATCTTGAGTCTGCGCTGACGTAGGTCGGCGATGATCTCCCCTAAACCGCGAATCGGCAGGGTGTACTTACGCAAAATCTCCACCTGTAAAGCGGCAAATTCAGCAAACAAACGATCAATATCTGCTTCGGACGGAGGTGATCCCTTGAGTTGTCGCCATGCCTCGGCTACCGCCGGGCGGTTTAAGATCAGACGCAGGTGGTCTTTTTTCATCAATCCCATTCCCCTGCGCACGTCTTCTTGTGAAATTGATATGCCTTGCTGTTCGAATAAGCGGATAAAGACTGCCACCGGGGCAAAGGAGCCGAAATCGATGGTCGTCCCCGCCCAATCGAGGATAACCGCCCTAATGGGCCCGCGATAAGTACGTTGAAAAACAAAGTCCATACCGACCTCCTGATGTGATGAGGAAGCTGTTTTGTTCGAATGTACGATTGTCAAGGTAATACGGAACGGATTTATCCGTAGCGTTGCAAGGCTTGTTCGAGAAAGCGAATGCTACCGTCCTTGACGAAAATCACCCCGCTTCTTTCTGCCATTTTTAAGGCTCGTGCAGTCATGTCTTCGCCTGCAACAACTGGCAAAGCGAGGATCTCCGCTTTCCGCAGCAGTTCTGCGCGCCGTATGGCGCGTTCTACATCTTCGACATCCACCAGCACCGATACCTCTACAATCAGCCAGGCTTCGCGTTTGGGTTGTCCTGTGAATGTTTCGCGCAACGAACCACGCAAAATCAAATCCGCCAGCCAGACATCAGCAATCTCATCACGCGACAGAGCCGGCTTTAGCTTTTCCTGCCATGCCCCTAAATTCACCACTTGGGGGTTGCTGATAATGCGACCGAAAAACCCGCCGGCTTTCCGTTCGTATTCGAGTTCTAGCGTGCGTCCATCCACTTTGGCGAGGCGGATTTCCACACGGTCTAGCCGTTCGGTAAGCTTATCAAGCCGCTGGTCATGCCTTTGTACGATTTCGATCAGTTCACGAATCTGTTGCTCGTTGCGCTTCTGCGCTTCGGCTAGTTCGGCAACCGTCTGTTCTAGGCGGGTGAGGCGTTCTTCGCTTTTCCTTTGCGCTTCAGCTAGTTCGGCAAC
>JAOAHK010000223.1 GCA_026415275.1 Anaerolineales bacterium | reverse complement strand
CCCAAAGCTCTGATCCGATCGCTGCGCGCAAAGCTGTGGTGCTCTATTGTGTCCAATACGGCTATCGTTTGCTGGAAAGCGCCTTGCCCCTCGCCAAGGACTTGGCTGGAAAATCCCCCAAAGATGCGGAAATTTTGGATTTACTGGGTCAGGTTTACCTAGGTTTAGAGGAATGGGCATTTGCCCAACAGAACTTTGAACGGGCATTGAGTTTGGACGCAAAGTATGCTCCTGCTGTGTTGCACCTTGGTATTGTTCATCTTGAACAAGGCAACACCACCTTAGCACACATGCACTTTCAAAGGGTGATCGAGCTTGCCCCTTTCTCTCCCAGCAGCGAGCAAGCCAAACGATATTTGGAGGTGTATCTGCCTTAGCGACGGAATGGGCTAGAGATTGAAAGGCAGACGAGGATGTCTGTAGGCAAGGATAAGATGACACAGTATAATTGTGTAACCCCTTCCCATCTGTTGACGCTTTATCGCAGGCGAAGGCACCTGCGCTTCCATGTTAGCCTCTCCTCGCCCCATGGGAGAAGGGTTGGGGGTGAGGGCAGTTCCTTGCGCCCTTTAGGACGGATGTGAGGTTTTTCATAATTGCCACCCATCGGTTGACAGATTTTTCACACAGATAATGCAGAAAGTGAGCGGACACAATGCGCAAACAAATTCTGCTGCTCATGATTTGGCTCGTTTTCCTCACCACAAGTTGCCTGCGCAACACCACTGTTGATCTTAATTCAACTCCAGTAACCCCAAGCATCAAGATTGCGGACGGCACATCCCCCACTCCCGCTCGTTCCTCTTCAGGACAAGATGGTGTACAACTCGATTCGGATTTATATCTTCCCTTGATATCTAATACCGAAGCCAACTCCAAAATCTGGCAACCTCCTCCCGCTTTGAGCTGGCAATGGGATCTGAGCAGTGAGCATCCCTCGCTCGCTCCCGAGGCGCAGGTGTATGATGTCGATCTCTATGTTGCGCAGGAACTGCTCGATGCGTTGAAACAAAGAGGAGTTCGTTTAATCTGCTATATTTCAGTTGGTTCGTGGGAGTCTTGGCGTCCTGACGCTGCACAATTTCCACCCGAAGTGCTGGGCAAAGACTATGAAGGCTGGCAAGGTGAAAAATGGTTGGATATTCGGCAAATTGACAAACTTGCTCCGATCATGCAAGCTCGCTTGGACCTGTGCGCAGCCAAAGGGTTTGATGCAGTCGAGCCCGACAACATGGAGGTAAGCAGCAACGACAGCGGTTTCCCAATCCGTGTGGAAGATGAACGCCGTTACGCCCTCTGGCTTGCCGAACAAGCGCATCAACGGCACCTTGCCATCGGCATGAAAAATGCTGCTCACCTTGTGAACGACCTCTTGCCCCATTTTGAATTTATCCTCACTGAGGATTGCTTTGCCGAGGGTTGGTGCGAACAAGCCCGCCCTTTCATCGAGAGCAACAAAGCCGTCTTCGCCGCCGAGTATACCGATCGATGGACAATCACCCAATTCCAAGACCAAGTCTGCCCGCAGGCAGTTGCATGGGGTTTTAGCACAATTCTGAAAGAGCGCCTCCTAAACTCTTGGAAGATAGATTGTCAGAGTATGCGATGAACACGGTTCCCTTCCCCATTTGGTGAGGCATTTTCCACTCATCAACCAAGGGTTTGTAGAGAAGCCAAAGGAAAAAAATTCGGTTCGATACGAAACTCTCTGATTAGAGAAAAATCAGATTATAATCCACCTCAATAGTGCCAAAAACGCTTGGGAACAAAGCGGTTGCCAATTCCGTCAAGGTGATGTACACTCTAATTCAAACGACCTGTCCGTTTGTCTGCCTAAGTTAGAGAATGAGAGGTCTCGCATGAGAAATCAGTTCTTTCGCCCCTTCACAATGATTGGTATTTTTGCCCTTATAGCGATAGCTTGTGGTATTAACTTCCCGATGGCTCAACCGGTCAGCGCGCCGACACAAGTTCCGGTAGAGATGATTTACACCGCAGCCGCTGAGACGTTAGCAGCGCAACTCACCCAAAACGCGCCGCCCCAACTGCCGCCAACCGCTACCTTGCCTCCAGAGCAACAGCCTCCCGAAGCAGGAGAGCCCTTGTTACCGACTTTTACATTCACACCGCTCTTCTCTGATACGCCCACGGTCACGGCAACCCTTCCCTTCACCCCCACGCCGACTCAACCGACCATCACTGCAAATCAGAATACAAATTGCCGCAAAGGTCCCGGACCAATCTACGAACGCGTTGGGGCGCTCAACATTGGACAAACTTCCTTGGTTTATGGGCGAAACAGCACCTCCACTTGGTGGTATATTGAAAACCCCAGCAAACCGGGCAGTTACTGTTGGGTTTGGGGTGGTTCAACGACGGTGAGCGGTGCCACAGTAGAACTTCCTGTCTTTACGCCACCACCTCCACCGGCTACTGCAACAACGACCCTTCCAGCCAGCGGCATCGCTTTTGAAATCAGTTTTGTGGGAAAGTCTAAGTGCAGTGGTGATTGGTATGCCTACTTCAAAGTCAAGAACAATGGGAACAAAGAAATTGAGTCAGTGGCGATCAAGATCACCAATCTAACCACGAACACGATCCTTTCCTCCACAAGTTATGACAACCCCTTCTTGGGGGGCACAGGCAAGTGTCCGCCAGGGAGTGACAGTCTGGATGCTGGAGAAAGTGCTTATATCGCTGGATTCATTGGAAATGTACCCGGCAATCATCAACTCAAAGCTGGCATAACGCTGTGTAACGATGAAGCCCTCGGTGGTAAGTGTGAATTTAAAGCTGTGAAATTCACTGCCCCCTAACTGATCAAATAGGTTTCTCTCGGTAGAGAGAGCTGAGGTGAAATTTCTGTTCGGCGAAGTTCTCTCTGCCGATGCGCTTGTTTCCATCCGATGAAAAGAGAAGTTTTTGTATTTTGGCTTAAGCTATGGCTGGGCACTTGGATTGTCGCAGGGCTGGTCGCCTGCAACATGCCGCGCGGAACAGCCACACCCCAAGCGGGGGATAGCGCCTTGCACACTGCGGCCGCACAGACGGTCGCAGCGCAGGTCCTCCAAGGTACACCATCCAAACCGACGCCGCTTGTTCCTCCCACCATCTTCCCTTTCCCGACGGCGATTCCGACCCTGACTTCACCACCTCCCACTCCAACAGTAACCCTGCCGCTGCCCACCAGCACCCCTCTGCCCTGTGACCGCGTGCGCTTTATCAAAGATGTGACCATCCCAGATAACACCGAAATTGAAGCTGGTAGCACTTTCGTCAAAACCTGGCGACTACAAAACGCTGGCGCCTGCACGTGGTCGCCCCAGTATGCCCTCGTGTTGACGGGTGGTGAACCGATGGGTAGTCCAGTTGCCGTCCCCCTACCTCAGTATGTTGCCAGCGGCGAAATGGTCGATGTTTCGGTCACCCTCACTGCCCCACAGGTGGGCGGCACTTACCGCGCCGAATACAAATTGCGCAATGCTTCGAATATTGTTTTCGGCATCGGCGAGAAGAACGATCCCTTCTATGTGCAGATCAAAGTTCCAACGGTCAAGGGAGTGGTTTTTGACTTTCTCGCAAAAGCCAACCAAGCGGAGTGGAAGAGCGGCACGGGGAATGTCTTTGAGACCAACCTCAATTTCAACGGTGCCGATGACGATGTCAATGGGGTTGCCAAACTCAAAGAGGGCGTGCGCTTAGAGAACGGAACAAATTCCAGCCGCATTTTGCTCACCGTTCCCAAACGGGTGGAGAACGGTTTTATCGCCGGCACCTTTCCCGCTTATCTGGTCCAAAGTGGCGATCGCTTTCGCGCCCGAATTGGCTTCATGACCCCAGATGGAAGTTGCGCCTCAGGAAAAGCGAAATTCCGCCTGAATGCAGTCATTGATGGCAATTTGAACACCATTGAAACTTGGGAAAAAGTGTGTAATGGACAACTTCTAACGGTCGATGTAAATCTCTCGCGCTTGCAAGGTAAAACTGTTCAATTTATGCTCGCTGTATTAGCCGATGGAGACCCCACCGGCGATTGGGCGATTTGGAGCTCACCGCGCATCGAACGCCCATAAATTTATCAGAAGGAGAGAACAATGATCCAGCAAAAGAAGTTTTTCAGGAGCTTGATCCTGATCACCTCTCTCATTGTAGGAGGCTGTGGAAGAGGGAATGAACCCACGCCCGACCCGCAAGCGGTGCTAACCGCTGCCGCCGAAACTGCCAACGCCAAAATGACCGAGTTGGCATTGGCAACGCCCATTCCAACCGACACCCCTGTGCCAACGCCAACCAACACTCCCTCGCCAACCGACACTTTGCCCCCGCCAACCACTGTTGCTCCCACGCTGCCCGCAGGCACAACTGTCGCCGAGCGGGTTGAGTTTGTCGCCGATGTGACCATTCCCGACGGTACGGTCTTTGCTCCCAATCAGTCCTTCACCAAAACCTGGCGGCTTAGGAATGTGGGCGTTACCACTTGGACAACCGCTTATTCGTTGATCTTTTTTAGCGGCGAAAAGATGGGCGCACCTTCTGCCGTACCCTTGCCCAACGATGTGCCTCCCAATGCCACTGTTGATATTTCTGTGCCAATGATCTCACCGAGCGCGCCCGGACAATATATTGGCTATTACATGCTGCGCAATCCGCAGGGGAAGAATTTTGGTTTAGGGCCAAACGCTGATCAGGCGTTTTATGTTTGGATCAATGTGGCAGCGAATGGCACGGTCATTGCTTCACCGACCCCGACAGGATCCACTCCCACTCCAGGAACCCCAGCACCAGGCACACCGGGTGTGACCAGCACTCCAACGAACACCGTTGCCCCGGCTGCGGTTGGCAACCCAACGATCAGTGTCAATACAGCCTCGTATACAGGGTCTTGTCCCTATACCTTTATCTTCCCAATCCAATTTACTGTCAATCAGGCGACAACAGTCACTTTTCGCTTAGAAGCAGGGTCGGGAACGCCTGGCGTGACCTTAGTTTTGCCCGGTGATCGCACGGAGAACCTGCAACCCGGTG
>JAOAHK010000222.1 GCA_026415275.1 Anaerolineales bacterium | reverse complement strand
ACCCAGAGCTGTTCACTTCCGAGAAGACGATAAGTGTAAGCGGACAGGGTTTCCAAGATTGGTGCCTCAAAACGGCCAGTTGATCGGGCAATGGAGATAGCAAGTTCTCGTTTTTGTGGGTCTGCATCGGGTAAAATTTGATAATAGATACTACGGGCAATAATTGCTCCGCGCAGTTGGCGAGAGGGGTGATAGTCTAACGGGGGATCAGTTAAGTCGTAAAAACGAAGTAACGCGCCTAAGACAAGAAGGATTAAAATCCCAACATCAGATAAAGTGATTTTCATTTTGCTCATGGTGATTAACTATCAACGAAAGAGTTGAAGATAATCCACTTTAGGGAACACTTGCAACTTACCACCCACGGTGGCGTCCAACACTTCCCTACCCGCTCGCTCAAAGGCTTCCTTTGCCATGCGAAAGGCGCGCTCGGAAGTCTCTAAGTCGGGGAGTTGCCAGCGAAAGCCTTTGCCGAAATAATTGGCGTGAAAATGATCTCGATCTTCCCCTTGTGAGATGACAGTAGTGTTGGGTTTTCCCTGTGTGGAAAAGCTATGGTCGACACCGATCAGGATGACTTGCTGAAAGCCCATATAATAAGCGAGTTGTAAGGCAACATACGTAACGGTTGCCCCCTCCCATAAACGGCCGCGCACATCGGTAGCAANCTTCGGACCTGTATACGTGGTGTGCAAAAAGATCGTGTGCTCGTCAGGAGGGCTCGTAAAAAACCGTCGCGATCGCCAGGAGAGGAATTTCGGCATCGAGAGGGTCAATATGTCGTGTAGGCATTGCTCGATAACCAGGTCGTTGATTGCAACGTAGTAGGTAGGCAGAAATCCGATCTGATCAAAAGCAAGGTAGATCCGATTCATCCCAAAGGTAATCTCGCCCTTCAATTTCGTCAAATCGGTCTGTTTCAGGCTCGGCCCATTGCCGATAATAAAGCAACGTTTTCCTTGATGGCGTTGATAATAGCTCTGCAAGATGCGGATGCTTTGGCGCCGCCAGGGGTGAAAGGTAGCAGCGGGTAATTGCGCCGCACGCAACACAGCATAGCGTATCTGACTGACGGGACGCCATACCGCTGGGGGTAATAGACGTTTGAGGAGAGGTATGTAAGTGCCCATTTATTCTGTGCTAAGACGGGCAGTTGCACCGCCATCGACGATTAAAGCCTGCCCGGTCATGAAAGAGGATTGGGTGTCATCGGCTAGGAAGTAAATGGCGTGGGCAATCTCTTCGGGCTTGCCAATGCGCCCGTTGACGGTTTTACGGGCAAGATTATCCAAACGTTCAAGAATATCGCCGCCTGATACATGCCCGCGCCCTAAGCCAGCGCGAAGCATTGGGGTATCTACAGCGCCCGGCAAGATTGCTTTCGCACGAAGGTTATCTTTGGCAAACTCAATTGCGATTGCGCGAGTGAAGGCTAATAACCCGCCTTTGCTGGCTGCATAGGCTGCGATATTGGCAGAAGTGGCAATCGCATGCACCGAAGAAACATTAACAATTGCCCCGCCGCCCGCCGCCTTGAGCAATGGATAAGCCAACTTCACTCCTAAAAACACAGAGGTTAAGTTAGAGGCTAAAACCATGTTCCACTCTTCAATGGTGGTCTCCAATAGCGGTTTAGCAACCTGAATGGCAGCGTTGTTCACCAAGGCATGCAATTGTGGTGTGATCTTTTGGGCAGCCGCAAAGATGGCTTGCAAGTTTTCGCTAATAGAAATATCGGCTTGGATAAAGGCGCCATCTGACGGGAAACTTTCCCCAAATGGCGCACGATCCACTCCAATAACCTTCCAGCCCATGCAAGCGAAATGATGGACAGTCGCTCGGCCAATTCCGCCTGCGGCACCGGTAATTAGCACAACCCTTTGGAATGAGTTCTCAGGTTTTTCCATATCAACTACTTTCTATTAAGATGATTGTTTTGAAAACCCGTATTACCATATTTATTTTGTATCAGACGTAACGCAGAATCAATCTCACAGTGCGGTGTTGCGTAGTACGACATTCATGTCGGAGGCAATACATTACGAGATAAATCTCGAATTACGGTATCTTGTAGTACAACATTTATGTCGGAGGCAATACATCACGAGATAAATCTCAAATTACAGTGTGCTACGGTGAGTTGGTAAATTTTAGATAACGCTCCTCCAAATCTTCACAGGCAATGCCCAATCCCTGCAACAAGTTCCGTAAGGTATTTCGGTGCACGCGTTCCCAAGCGCTAGGACTGGAATTGGCATTGTGAGGCGCCAGCATCACTTGATCCATTTTCAGCAGGGGTGAGTCGAGCGGCAAAGGCTCATTTTCGAACACATCCAAAGCTGCGCCGGCGATTTGCCCGCTTTGGAGGGCATGGATCAGAGCAACCTCATCGACCACCGCGCCCCGCGCAGCGTTGATCAAGACCGCCGTCGGCTTCATCAGTTTCAAGGTCTGTTCATTGATCAGGTGATAGCTGGTTGGATTGAGGTCGCAGTTCAAACTCACAAAATCGGAACATTGCAATAAATTCTCTAAGCTGGTCACCTCCACCTGATTCTCAGCGATAAAATCGGGGGCAATTTCGATAATGTCATTCCCCAAAATGCGCATTCCAAACGACCGCGCCCGGCGAATCACCGCCTTGCCAATGTTGCCCACCCCGACAACGCCAAGGGTGCATTCACTGAGCGAGCGGCCGGGGATTTTCTCCCATTGCCCGGCTTTCATTGCTCGATCCATCCATGGCTGGCGGCGGGCAAAAGCCAATATATACCCCAAAACCGTATCCGCAACAGGTAGGGTGAAGGCATTTGGGGTACGACAGACTTGAACGCCCAAACGTGCCGCAGCTTCGTGGTCAATCGAGTCTACACCCGAGCCCCACTTCGAGATCACTTTCAAGCGCGGAGCACAAGCCTCAAGGACGCGCGCCGTGTAGCGATCATCTCCACAAATCGTGCCATCATACTGGCCGGCATAGGCAAGCAATTGGGTTTCAGATAGACGTTCTTCAACTTTGACGGGTAAAATTTCAATGCCATAGCTTTCGAGGAGGGGTTGAAAATGATGCCGACGCGGCAACATATACGGAGCGGAGAAAAGCACAACAAATGTCATAAATTGTCCTCATTTCAATCATTGTGCTCGATTCTGCCTTTGCGCAAGAAAATCCACAATGGCAAAATCCAATTCGTCATCAATATCCCAAGCTTCGGCTGAGTCAATTTCAAACATCAATGGACGCTCACCTAGACGGTTTCGCCGAAACCGCAAGGTTTCTGCAGTAAAAATATAGATGCACGAATTTTCCTCGTAGACAGGAGGAAGGTCTTGAGTTTGGAGCAAAATAGCAGGATTATGATTGATGGCTCGCCCCAGTTGATCCCATAAACGTGTCTGCAGCCGAGTGACCGAGAACAGCGAGTCATACGCAGGATAATTTTCTAAAAAAGTGCATACAGCCCGAGAGATCGTCTCTGATTTCAACAATGGGTTTGTGCTATGGGTCTGGAGGTAAAAATCTGCTTCAACTTGCGACACATCATAGAGCAAAATCTCATTCATTGGTACTTGGTCACCGCGCAACTCCTTAGGGCGTTCAATCAGACGGACAGATGGAAAGCGAGTCCGTGCATCTTGGAGAATCACCAGGCTATCGGTGTCAATCACAATCTCGGAGATCTCCGAGCATCCTTGTAAAGTTTCGAGGATGTGATAAAAGAGGGGTTTGCCGGCTAGTAGACGGTAATTCTTGCCCGGCACCCGTTGGGAATGGTGACGCATCGGGAGCAAAGCAACAAATTTCGGAGAGGAACGATTCATTGCAAATTCGCTTCTTATGGGTTTAGCCATCATTATACCGAATTGGCTCGACATTGCGGTTGGAAGAGTTCGGTAATTCGCCGCTAAAACGCCGCGGGTAATAGAAGGTTTGCCGCAATTGCCAAGTCAAAGCACCGGGCTCACGATATCCGCGGTAGGTTCCCCAAAACTGCATCAAACGAAACCAAACGATGTCTTTCCAATGGCGCCAAAGTTCCTTGCTTTGGTATGCGTGCCACAGGTCACTCAAGAGATTACTCAACGTTAAGCGCAAGAAATCTCGAAAAGAAAAAGCCTCCTGAGGAAAAATGCGCTTAAATGCCATGGCTTCGCGGCGATAGCGGTTGTAAACCGCGCGCGGGGTCTCCTGATGGACATGGATAATCTCTGCCTCAGCTACGTAGGCAATACGATAACCTTGTTCGAGCGCCCATTTTGCCCAAGCAATATCTTCTAAACCACTCAAGGTTTCATCGTAGGGGTGCTGTTGCCATAAGGCGCGGCGGATAGCGGCATTGGCATTGTTGCAAAAGGGATGATTCTGGTAAAGGTTTGTTCGCTCTCCGTACCATTGAAAGAAAATTTGTCTCTCCGCAAAAAAGCTCTGCTCATTTCCGCGCTGCTTTCCATAAGCGAGAGCGACTTTTTCATCTACAAAGGGAGCTAATAACCGCTCTAGCCAATCTGGATATACCGGATAGACATGAGCGCTGGCGATAACAACCAAATCCTGCGTAGTCCGTTGGAGACCTAGATTGAGCGAACGTCCGAATGTGAATTCATGGGGTTCAATTCGCACAATCTGCGCACCATAGGTTTTGGCAATTTCAACTGTACGATCTGTCGAGCCGGAGTCCACCAGGATGACCTCAACCTGCTTAATCGTCTGATGTCCAACTCCCTCCAACAATCGACCGATATGCTTTTCTTCGTTATAAGCTCGGATAACTAGTGAGCAAGAATTCAAACTATGAAGACGCAAGGTTGCTGATTAAACTCCCAATAAGCCCACACAGACTACAGAGTGCAATGAGAAGAGCGATAATCCCAAAGATCAACATAAAGTTTGAGCCGACTGCGCGCCGTTCAAGCGCTGCTTCCATGGGATTCTCTGGATTGTAATACACATTGACTTGAGCACCAACCGGATAGCGCGCAATTTCTTCATTTGCTTTTCTTGGCGACGAATATCCTCTTTTCGCCCCCAAGGTCAGCTTATCCCCTTGGTAGGTGACCC
>JAOAHK010000021.1 GCA_026415275.1 Anaerolineales bacterium | reverse complement strand
GTGTGAAGGTCAGATAAGCCATAAAGCCGCGCGTAAAAACGCAAATTTTCTTCGGCCGTCAGGTCGCCGTAAAGCAATGGCAAATGGGTCACCACCCCCAAGCGGCGGCGGACAGCGGCTGCTTGTGCGGGCAGAGCAAAACCGCCGATCGAAACTTCACCTAGCGTTGGTTTAGAAAGGGTCGCTAAAATCCTTAGAAAAGTGGTTTTCCCTGCCCCGTTGGGTCCAAGAATAGCAACGAACTCCCCAGATTCAACCTTAAAATCTAAACCGCGCAGAACGGTTTTTAATCCAAAACGTTTGACCAGTTTGCGCACAACGATCATGGCAGGGGCGGGTTCAGTGACCTAAGATTTCTCTTTGAGCGCTTTCAATTTCTCTTTTAGCTCTGTGCGCCGTTGGAGATAAGCTTCTTCAGGGAGACCGCCGCTTTGGTAGAGATCATCGAGAGCAATGATAGCATCGATGACAGCCTCAACTGTTTCGGGAGCGTTTAGAGCTTGTTCCTCTTCCTCTTCCAGCTCTTCGAGGCGCGTATGGCGGTAGAACCAGATGCCGGCAAAAATGAAGGCTAAACCAAAGACGATCAACCCAACCATCAAAGACTCACGGCTACCGCTGCTGAGCGAAAAGCCGCCTGCGCCGGGCTGCCCGCTGATCGACAAGCGCAATTCCTCACCAATGGATAAACTATCACCGCTGTACATGTGATAGATGGTGCCTTCCGCATTGCGTTTACCCTCATCGCGCAAAAACGTGGAGCGCACTTTTAGGCTGCCTTCGGGGACTAAGACGACAATGGCATCGATGGGAATGGAGACCGGCTGCACCAAATCCAGTTTGCGGTTGTAAGGCATGGTGAAAGAGAACAACACTTGATAATTTCCCGTGCCGGGGCGAATCGATGCTGTATCCCCAAATCCATCCGGTGTTGCAATATATCGTTCACCCAGCACACTATCTTGAAATTGCAGATTGCTAGAACCAACCGGCAGCTTGAAACGCACCGTCGGCTGACCGGGGCTTTCGGGGACAAGGGTCTTGTTCGAGGTGTTGGACATAATATACAATTGGACAACCCGCAGGGTGTTTTCATCCAGCAGGTCAAAGAAAAGATGCAGACGGTCGCATCGAATCACCGAAGCGTCGGTGGTCGTATCATAGATGACAATGGGTAAATCCAGGGAAGCATTTTGAGAGGGGGCGACAGCGACATCTGAAGGGTAAGTTGCCCCGCTATATTGGGTGTAGGCAACAAAAGCCCGCCCTTCTTGCATTGCGACATCCTCAAAGAGGAACGTGTTGTCGCTTTGGAGTGTGGTTGTCGCCGTGATAACTTGCTCGAAATTATCGTAGCCTTCTAAGGTAATTGTCAAATTGGAAGGAACCTCGCCACCTGAACCGTTGGTGACGCGACCCTTGATCACCCCTTTGCCAGCAATCGCCGTTGCTTGTGCGGTTGGAACAGGGGTGCCAGAAGGCGGAGGAAGAGTTGTACTAGGCGCCTCACTGGGCAACGGCGCCGGTAGAGTTGCCTGAGCAGCGCTTTGGAGTGCATCTGATGCCTTCGTAAAGGTTAGGGATTGAAGGTAAGCGACAATTGCCCAACGTTGCTCGTCGCTGAATTTCTCTCCAAAAGCCGGCATTGCCGGTGGCTTACCCAGCACAATGCTGGAATAGATATCGAAGCCCGATTTTGAGGCGCCAAATGCCAAATCGGTGAAGTTCGTGGCCGGTACAGGTAGGCTCGCAGCTTGGGGACCATCGCCTTTTCCCTCTGCACCATGGCAAGCAGCGCAATTTTCCCGATAGAGCTGAGCGCCTTGCTCAATCGTAGCCGACGATACGCTCAGCGAGAGGGCGTAAGCAACCACATCCCAGCGCTGGCTATCCGAAAGGCTGGGAAAGGGCGGCATAAACCGTTCGAGGTTGCCATTGGTAACAATCAGGTACCATCTGGCAGGAACAGCTTGGCGCGCTATTTCTAGGTCGGAAAGCGCCGGCACGGGATTGGGGAGCTGGGCAGCCCGTGGGCCGTCGCCATCCCCGTTCACTCCATGACAAGGCGCGCATTTCTCCTCGAAAATTGCTTTGCCTTTATTCACATCGGGTGGGACTAGCGGATAGATGTCTTGGAGGGAACTGGCGATCTGGGTGCGAGAAATGGCAAGATCACTCGCGCCGGGGGGTGGTGTGACATCCGCAGCCAGCGAGAAAGAGCATCCTGCCAGCCCAATTGCCACGAGCACAATGGCGAGCCAAACGAGCGGGTTAGCAGGTCTTCGATATAACTGGAAAAGACGAAGTTTTGCGCAGTGTGTTCTCATTCTCCCTGTTCTGCTTCTACGAGGAGAGGTGTACCGCACTTGGAACAGAAGCGGTCGGATTGTTGAATAGGTTTACCACATTGAGGACAGAAGCCCACCGCCTTTTCAGCTCGCTCACGCCGACGGCTGGCGATCAAGGCTTCGATTTCATCATCGGGCGAGGCATCGGGGCTGGCGGCGCGGCGCGGTTGTGTTGCTGCTTGCGGAGGGCGCGCAGGCTCTTTGGGGAAAGATTGTTGGTCTCGCATTGCTTCAATTTGTTGCACCACCGCGGCTGCTTCTGCCACAAGGGCGGCTCTCTGGAGCGGATAGTCGGTTTCGGGGATTTTTCCCAAATTGTGATCGAAATCCAGCTCTTGAATGGCATCCAACAAACGTTCTTTTTCAGCGAGCAGAAAGGAGAGCGTGTGCTCCTCTTTGGTGACCAAGGTGGCTCGATGCAACAAAAAGGGACGGACAAGGTAGAGGATCACCAGCAGGAGGATTCCGAATAAGAGAAGAATTGAACCAAGGTCCATGAATTGAGTCCTCGTTTAGGGTTGAAGCAAGGGATCAATCACCGATTTAATTTGGGAGAGCGAACGGAATGGGCCGATCTGCACAAATTGCAGGATACCATCCTGATCGACAATATACGTTTCTGGCACGCCGCGAATGCGAAAGGCTTGCGAGATGCGCGTGCCTAGATCGGGCCCGTTGGGGTAGGTGATCTCAAACTTTTCCAAATATGCCCGCGCTTCTGGTTCAGTATCGACATAGTCCACCCCGAGAAAGACCACATCGCCGCGCGCTTGATAAAATCGCCAAGCTGCCTCAAGGTCTGCAGCCTCTTGTTCGCAGGGCTTGCACCAAGATGCCCAAAAATTAATCACGAGAATTTTGCCTCTGAGATCGGCGGTGTGAATGGTTTGACCATCGAAGGTCGTCAGGGGGAAATCGGGAATGCGTTGACCGACATTCACCGAACCCTGTTGGCTGCGCAACAAACCAGCCCCTAAAATCACGAGCAGAGCGATGATGGCAAGCCAAGCCAGAACTCGCCCCCACCCCAGGCGAGCGGTTGAATTGGTTGCGATTGCTTGTTCTTGAGAACCCGGTTCCATAGAGTTAGACATAAATTCGTCAAAAGATAAAGTGCAACCGCTTAGCGGTTTTTTAGCTCTTCTTCGATGCGCTTGAGCACCTCAGGCGACACGTGATCGGGTTGCGGTAGGGAAGATGGAGCGGGAAGCGGGCGCTTCCAACTGCGGAAGGCTTGCACCAATACCCAAACGCCGATCAGGATGGCCACCGGGGGAACAATGTAGGCGAGCCAGTTGATCCCTCTGGGCGGTGGCGTGGCTAAGACACGGTCGCCATATTGGTCAACAAAATATTGGCGAATTTGGGCTTCGTTCCAGCCTTCGGCCAATTTCTGACGGATCACTTGCCGCCATTGTTCACAGGCTTGCGTGCCGCAGACATCCAATGGCACATTCTCACACACCGGGCAGTAGAGGTATTTGGCAATGGCGTTGACCTGATCATCGGTTATGGAATTCGGGTTGGGGGTTTGCGCCAAAGTGACGGTAGTCGTACCCAAAGCTACGACCGAGAAGACAAGCCAAACCAAAACTAGCCAAAGAAAAGATAAGCGCAGTTTCATGCTCCTGACCTATGGTGATCTAAGATGCTTTAGCTGCCAATGGTGTTCGTCTTCGAGCTCGAACCGTTGCGGGGCTTTTTTCACTCTCGGGCCAAGTGGCAACGAGGGTGCCGATAATGAAGACAAAACCTCCCAGCCAGAGCCAGTTAACCAGCGGGTTCTGATACACCTTGAAGGTCGCCCCGGCGGACGAGATCGGCTGCCAATCAACCAAAAGGACGTAGAAATCATCTTCCATCGTGCTGCGCAATCCGGGGATGGTCATGGGTTGCTGGGATTCGTAATAGTAATCCCGGCGTGGGTAAAGCTCTCCCACAAAGCGTCCGTTCTTGTAGATACTGACCACTGCGCGAGCAACATTGCGTCCATCGGCTGTGTCGAAGACAGCCAACGATTCGAAGCGCATGGTGTAAGGACCCAAGCTAAGCTCTTCCCCTTGAGCAAGGGTGCCTTGGGTTTCCTTTTGAAAGAGTTCGATGCCGATAATCCCAATGGCCATCAGGACAACGCCGAGATGAATGATGTAACCACCGTAGCGACGGCGATTGCGGCCAGCAAGATTCCAGAAAGCGGTCGGCAATGATTCGCCACGGCTGCGCGAGCGGGCGATCACCGCTCTGCCATACTCATACAGGGTTACGCAGGCGACAAACGCAGCAAGCCAAAAGCCGAGCAATGCTGCCCAATTGCGGATGCCACCCAAGAACCCGATCAAGGGTACGAAGAGAGAAACCACGGTCGGTTTCCAAACTGCTTTGCCTAGGGTCTGGACGGTGGAATGACGCCATGCTGCCAGAGGAGCAATGCCCATCAGCAGCAACAAACCAGCAAAGAGCGGGGCAGTTGCCCGTTCATAGAACGGGGGGCCTACTGTTACTTTTTGTCCGGTAATGATCTCAGAAATCAGTGGGAAGATCACCCCCCAAAAGCAAATTACGAGGATGCCCAAGAAGAGCAAGTTATTGAGCAGGAAGAGCGCCTCCCGTGAGAGCAAGGAGGTCATGTGCAAATCCGATTTCAAGTCCTGCCAGCGTTGGAGAAGTAGGCTCAGCGATATGACGAAACTGGCGCCAATGTAAATAAAGAATAAGGGGCCAATGGCACTCTGAGCAAAGGCATGCACCGAGGATAAAACCCCCGAGCGGGTGAGGAAGGTGCCGAAGATGACCAAATTGTAGGTCAGGATGATCAAGATCATGTTCCAATGTTTGAGCATCCCGCGCTTTTCTTGAATCATCACCGAGTGGAGAAAAGCGGTGCCGGTCAGCCAGGGCATAAAGGCGGCAATTTCGACCGGGTCCCAACCCCAATAACCGCCCCAACCGAGCACATCGTATGCCCAGCGTCCGCCGAGGATTAACCCCAACGAGAGGAACAGCCAGGCTACCAAGCTCCAGCGGCGCGTAATTTGAATCCAACGGTCATCGGTGCGATTGGTGATCAGCGCAGCAATGGCAAACGCAAAGGGAATGACAAAGGAGACAAACCCTAGATATAACATAGGTGGGTGAATGATCATGCCCGGGTGACGCAGTAATGGATTCAATCCTTTGCCGTCGCTTTGAAAATAGGGGATAGCGCCTTCGGGAGCGAAAAAGGATTTGATGGCTAATCCGCCGGGCAGCAGCCACAGGCGATCAAAGGGGTTTTCGACAAACAGCGTGAGGCCTAAGAAGAAACCTAAGGTTACGAGCGAGACCACAACCACCCAGGGAAGGAACTCGCGATCGCGTTGCCAATTGCGCAGGGTCACTGCGCTGGCAAAAGCGGACATCAACCAGCTCCAAAAAAGCAATGAGCCAGCTTGTCCTCCCCAGAGCGCCGTAATGCGCAAGTAAAGGGGCATGCGAGTACTGGTCACCGAAGCCACATATTCTACTTCGTAATGTCCGTTTACCAACAGATAAATCAAACTCAGACAAGAAAGGGTCAAAAGCGGGAAGGTCAGAAGCATGGCATTGCGGGCGCTGTCGATCCAATCGGGGCGGCGGGTGCGCACTCCCCAAATGGCTGCCAAAACACCATAGATGGTTAGAAAAAAGGTGATTGCCAGCGCGCCATAACCAAGGTCGGTGATCATGGATCCTCCAATCTACCCAAAAGGGTCACATCCAGCAATCGTTCCGAATTGTTTTACCGAACCTAGCCTTCACTCTGTTCTGGCAAAGCTTCTTCGTATTTTGTCGGGCATTTGAGCAGCAGCTCTTCGGCGTAGAAAATGCCATCTTCACCGAGTTTGCCGGTCATAATGGCTTGGGCTTCGTTGCGCAGCAGATCGGGTTTGACGCCCTGATAGACGACTTGCAGGCGCGGGCGGGAGGGATCAGTCACTGCAGCGTGCAAGACGGCGGCCAACCCGCCTTCGGCTTCGATTTCTTTGTTGCTGCCCGGCACATGAGCGACAGTGAACTTGAGGGTCAAAGTTTGCGGATCGTACTGGATCGAATCGCCAATCACGGCGCCAGAAACGCGCAGGTCACGCCCAAGCACCTGAGCTCCCTTTTCTTGCAATTCGGCAACGGTCATAAAGTACTGCGCACTGGCTTGGGTGGAGGTGATGATCAGATAAATCACCGCCGCTACAATCAAGAGGCCACCGATCAAGAATTTCAGCCGATTGGCTGGGACGCTTATGGTTGAAGTTGAGGCTGTCTGTTCCATTGCGCTACCTCCAAAAGACATTTTCACGGTGCAAGCTTTCCGTTCCAAACATCACAAGTTTAATCCAGAATTCGGCAAATAAGATTAACATTATCTAAGATCGCTGTTGTTTTGTTCACCCATTTTACCAGATTGTTAATAGATTTTCGATCGTAAGCAAGCGATTAACGACTTAAGACGGCTGTAGGAAGCGATGGCGTTCTCGCCCGCATGCTTCGGCGGACGAGGATATCCGCTCTCCAATACCCTCACCCCCAACCCCTCTCCCGCAAGGCGAGGGGATAGAGGTTCTTATTCTTCTCTGTCGATTTCTTCTTCCAATTTTGCCCAGCCTTTGCGCAGGGCAACCAAGGCAGCTTGGGTGCGACTGTTGACATGCAGTTTGCGATAGATTTCGCTGAGGCGGTTGGCAACGGTGCGTTCGGAGAGGTTAAGGCGCTCGGCAACAGTTTTGTTGTCCGCTCCCTGAGCAACCAAACGCAAAACCTTCATCTCTCCCTCATTGAGCTCTTCTAGTTCGGATTGAGCACTTATCTGGGAACTCAGCCGCCGAAATTCGTCCAGCAAACGGGCAGCAAGGGAGGGATCGATCAGCGCTTCGCCGCGTTGGACGGCAAAAATTGCTTCGATGAGTTGGTTTTCGTCGATATCTTTCAGAAGATAGCCACGAGCGCCGGCTTTGATGGCTTCGAAGACATATTGATCTTGCCGATACATGGTCAGGATAATCACCCGACTGGTTGGGCTTGCTTCACCGATTAGATGGGTGGCTTGGACACCATCCAAAATGGGCATGTTGATGTCCATCAAGACTACATCGGGCTTCAAGCGGCGGGCGAGGTTTACTGCCTGGCGGCCGTTCTCCGCTTCGCCCACAACCTCAATTTCCTTACATCCCTCAAAAACGTGGCGCAACCCTTGGCGGAAGAGGCGGTGATCATCCGCAATCAGGACCCGGATCACACTAGCCATTCAATCGTCAACCTCTGCTCAAAACTCCTAAACTCTGGATCGCCAGTAACTAAAGTGGCTTGCTTTTCCATTGCTAGTGCAACTGCGAAAGCATCAGCGTAAGAAAGACGATAGTTTGCTTTGATATGAGCCGCTAGGAATGTCAGAGAGCGATCTGCGACTACAACCTCAATCGGAAGGAAATCAATAATGGATACCGTCTTTTTAGNTGCTTCGATTCCCCCCAGTCTTTCGATGATATAGAGAACTTCTCCATAATTGATTATGCATAGGTATAGGTGAACCTCACTGGCTTTAGATCTGCGTAAGAGTTCTACAATTTTATGGTAGGATGCTTCGCTTCGAAGATAAGAAATCAGGGCAAAGCTATCGAGGACGAATCGATTACTCATGATTTTTGTCTTCCATCTGACGTTCTAAGGCTTTCTCTTGCAGATAAATATCCGTCCACGATCCTGTCCCGTAAGGGGCTAAGACACCTACTCCTTCTTCAATCGGATCTTTTGGGGGCAGAATAAGCGATATGGAACCGCCATACTCGACAAACCAAACTTTGACGCCCGGTGTTAACCCATAGCGCTCTCGAAGATCTTTTGGAATCACAACCCAGCCTTTAGCGGATACAGTTGCAGGATGTTTTTTCTTCATATCCATAAAACAATCCTTCTCCAAATGCTTTCTATCTCCTGAGTCGGCTTTGGCATAAAGGTAATTTCATCCATTTATTAGTATAACATATCGTATTTTTAGTTATACAATTTTAGATTTTATTTCCTAAAACCACCTCAATTTGGGTGCCTTTGCCAATTTGAGAGTCGACCCTCAAACTGCCGCTAAGGGCTTCCACCCGTTCCCGCATTTGTTGTAAGCCGAGATGCCCTTCACTCTCGAGGCGAGAGAGGGTTGTCGTATCGAAGCCAACGCCGTCATCCCGCACGCGCAGGAGGATGCCTTGCTGCAAGTCGATTTCGACCCAGACCGTTTGCGCGTGGGCGTGACGGGCAATGTTGTGCAACGCCTCTTGGATGATGCGAAAGAGAATTGGCTCTAGGGAGGGTTCGAGGTTGCGACGGTCTCCTGAGATGGTAAGAAAAGTATGCAATTGATTTTGCTCGTCAAACTCGCGAATAAAGCGATCTAATGCTTGCCAGAAACCCAATTCATCCAAAGCGACCGGACGCAAGGCGAAGATCGCTCGCCGAACTTCACGGATTTCCTCACCTAATAATGCATGGAGGTGATCTAACTCGCTCCACAAGCGGCGCGGATCGCTCTCGATCCATTTTTGCCAGCGATGCACTTGCAGGCGGATGGCGGCTAAATCTTGGGCTAGTCCATCGTGAATTTCGCGGGCGATGCGGCGCCGTTCTTCGGCGATGGCTTCTTCTTCACTGCGCCGAGCTTTCTCGGCGCTCAAGTCTTCCACGACGAAGATACAACGGGAGAGATCTGCCGCGGCTGCTGGAGCAACGTTTAGGCGCAAGGGAAACACTCGACCATCACAACGCTTCCCCACAGTTTCCGTTGTCCAGCGCTGGTTTTCCCGCAGAGCTTCTCGACAGCGGTCTAACACCTCGTTAGGTAAATAGGCATCTAGCTGGTATTCTTCTTCGGTAGAGCAAGCAAACAGGGAGAGCCAGCGCGGGTTGAATTGGATCGCCCGTGGTGGAGAGGGGCAAAAATCTGCTTCGCACACACCCACTGGCGCATTCTCGAACAGGGTGCGATAACGGGCTTCGCTGCGGCGCAGGGTTTCGAGCTGTCTTTGGCGACTAATCAAATAGCTCGCTGCGATACTGAGGAGCCCAGTTATCAGCGCGATGCGAAACCAGATTGTCTGGTACCAGGCTGGTGTGATGATCAAGCGCACCGACTTCCCTTCTTCATTCCAAGTTCCATCGCTGTTGCTGCCTTTCACTCGAAAGATGTACTTTCCGGGTGGCAAGTTCGTATAACTAGCGTAATGGCGGTTGCCACATTCAATCCAATCCGCGTCAAACCCTTCTAGCTGATAAGCATATTGGTTGCGAGAGACATCCGTATAATCTAAAGCAGCAAACTCGAAGGCAAAGAAGGAGACCTTGGAGGGGATGCGAATCTCTTCGAGGTGGTTGGGGTCTTGGTCAAATTTCTGAAGTTGATCGAATTGGCGAAAGGCAGTCAAGACGACGGGTGGCGCAGTCCGGTTTTCCCTTAGATTTTCAGGGTAAAAGGCGTTAAAACCCTTTAGACCACCGAAGAACATTTCGCCGTCCGCCGCGCGGGAAGCGGCGCCGAGGACAAAGGCGTTGCTCTGTAACCCATCTCGCTCTGCGTAGGCGCGAAATTGACTCTGACTAGGATTGTAAACTGCCAAGCCGCCTCCCATTGTACCTAACCAAAGATTGCCTTGTTCGTCTTCTAAAATCGAGACGATTGAGTCATCCGGCAAACCTTGATCACGAGTGTAAACCGTGAATTGAGGATCACATTGGTCAATTGAGCCGCAAGGGAAGGACAGGCGATTGAGTCCCGAATGGGTACCTACCCATAAACTACCGTCCTTTCCCTCGTGAATCGCCCAAACAAAGTCGTGGCTCAAGCTGTTCGGATTTGAAGGATCATAGCGAAATTGTCGCCAGAGCCCTTGTTCTGGTTTGAACAGTACCAGACCGTTATATGTGCCTAGCCATAGATTACCTTGGCGGTCAGCGAGGATTGCCCGCACACCAAATGTGGCGGGAAAATCGCCTTGGGATTGATTGGCTCCCCCGTAAAGGTGAACCGATTTTCGCTCCGGATCGATTTTCAGAAGTCCACCCGGATCCTCTATGCCAGCCCATAGATATCCTTGCCGATCTTCGGTAATGACCTTTACAGACATCGGTTGAGATAAGAGCGCTTCTTGCGGGTTTGGAATGAAGTGCTCAAAGCTTTGCAAACGACTCGCAAAGCGATCCAAACCCCCTTGGGTTCCAATCCAGATGTCTCTATTGTGGTCTTGATAAAGGGCGGTTACATGATCATGGGCAAGGCTGGTCGGGTCTTGAGGGTTGTGATGATACTGAATGAGCGTTCCCTGTTGGCGGTTTAAAACAGTTAACCCTTGTCCGTGAAAACCTACCCAAACCAGGCCTTGATCGTCCTTGATCACCGCTCCCACAGTGGCATAAGCGCGTTTTTCTGGGTCGGCTAAAGTCGATGGATAATAGGGAAAGCGATTGCCGGCTGGAGAATAGCGGTCGATCCCACCACCGACGGTGGCGATCCAAATGTTTTGGCTATGATCCATCAGCAAGGCAGCAACGTAATCTTCGCTCAAGCTATAGGGGTCAAGCAGATCGTGGACAAATGTCTCCACTTGACCATTTGAAGGGTGGAAGCGGTGTAACCCTTCTTGGCTACCCACCCATAAAGTCTCGTTTTGATCCAGAAGCAAGCTTGTGATGTAAAAGTCGCTGAAATAGGGGATCGTTTGAATGATTTGTTTGCGCAAGGGATCAAACTGAAACAAACCGCCCCGTTTTTCGTGATATTCCCCGCCACCGATCCATAACATGCCATCCTTTGTCGAGACGATCGATGTGATCCGTTGGAAAGGCAGAGGCAATCCCGATGAATCCAACTCAATCAATTGCAGCTTATCTTTGGATGTTTCCAGACCGAGAAGTCCATGGCTATCGGTTCCAATCCAAAGCACCCCTGGGGAAGTGTAATAAAGAGCGTTGACCACTTCGCTGGGAAACGGGTTATCGGAGGCTAAGCCCTCTTGGATGGAGTGAAACGTTCCAGTATTCGGGTCATACCAATAAAGTCCACTGCCATCGCTGCCAACCCAAATCCTTCCCTGGGCGTCCTCGGCGAAGGCTCGAATCGACTCGTAGATTTGTGGATGACGAATACCTTGTTGTCGTTCTAAATCCAAGTGGTCTAAACCGCTGGCTGTGCCAACCCAAAGCCAACCACGCGAGTCTTCATAGAGAGCTTGGATGGTGTCGTTGCTCAGTGAATTTGGATTATCCCGCGAGTGGCGGTAGAGGGTGAAATTGTAGCCATCATAGCGGTTCAACCCCCTTTGTGTGCCAAACCATAAAAAGCCTTCCCGGTCCTGCAAGAGGGAAAGCGCGATTTCATGCGCTAAACCTTGAGCCGGGGTCAGGTGGAGAAAGCGCAGGGTTTGGAATTGAGCGTTGGTGGGAAGCGGTGGTTGAAGACTCAGCAACCCAAGGGCTAGCAAACCTGAAAAGAAGACCCAAAGCCAACGCTTGCTGTTCTTCACATTTTCACGAACTCCTTCAGTTCATCTTTGCCACCACCGCCTCGCCGAACTCCGAGCATTTCAGCAAGGTTGCCCCTTCCATCAGGCGATGAAAGTCGTAAGTGACCGTCTTGGCAGCGATGGCGCCTTCCATGCCCTTGATGATCAGATCGGCAGCTTCCTTCCAACCCATATAACGCAACATCATCTCTCCGGAGAGGATCACCGAACCGGGGTTGACCATATCTTTATCGGCATACTTCGGTGCAGTGCCGTGCGTCGCTTCAAAGACAGCATGCCCGCTTTCAAAGTTAATATTGCCCCCCGGTGCAATGCCAATCCCACCGACCTGAGCAGCGAGCGCATCTGAGAGATAGTCGCCGTTGAGGTTCATTGTTGCGATGACATCGAACTCTTTGGCGCGGGTGATCGTCTGCTGGAAGACGATGTCGGCAATCACATCTTTGATCAACAGTTTGCCTTCTTTCAAAGCATGTTCCTGTTCGGCGTTGGCAGCATCTTCGCCGTGAGTAACTTTGGTGCGTTCCCATTGTGCCCAAGTATAGACCTGATCGCCAAATTCGCTTTCGGCAAGCTCATAGCCCCAATTGCGGAAGGCGCCTTCGGTGTATTTCATGATGTTTCCCTTGTGGACTAGCGTGACACTGCGGCGATTGTTTTGTAAAGCGTAGCGAATAGCGGCACGGACTAAGCGAAAGGTGCCTTCTTTTGAGATCGGCTTCAACCCAATGCCGGCTGTTTCGGGAAAACGGATTTTGGCATATTCCTGCGGAAAAGCTTCTTTGAGCAAGGCTTTGAAGCGTTGATTTTCGGGCGTGCCATATTCAAATTCGATGCCGGTGTAGATATCTTCTGTGTTTTCCCGGAAGATGACCATATCGACATCTTGCGGCCGTTTGACCGGCGAGGGCACCCCTTCAAAGTAGCGCACCGGGCGTAAGCATACATATAAGTCCAGCGCTTTACGCAGAGCGACATTCAAGGAACGAAAGCCACCACCAATTGGGGTGGTTAGCGGACCCTTAATGCCAACAAGATATTGCCGAAAAGCCTGTACCGTCTCTTCGGGCAACCAGGTGCCGAGTTGGTTATAAGCCTTTTCTCCGGCTAAAACTTCCACCCAATGGATTTTGCGCTGTCCACCGTAAGCCTTTTCAACCGCAGCATCAAACACACGCTGTGCAGCGCGCCATATATCCCGGCCTGTGCCATCTCCTTCAACAAAGGGGATAATCGGCTGATCGGGGACGCTCAGTTTTCCGTCTTTCATTTGAATGGGTTGTCCCCCCGCAGGTGGTTGGATTGGGTCATTGCTCATTGCTCTCTCCAAAGCGATAAATTTGGATGATTTGTTGATCAGGGTGATTTCGCTTTCATCACTCTTGATTATAACGTAGAACAGATTGTTCACAGGTGCTTTGAGGTGCAGGCGCTCGCGTTTGTGCACGCAGACGGCGACGTTTGCCCTCTATTCGTTCAATAAGGGCGAGGGGAGTGCCCTCACCCCCAACCCCTCTCCCACAGGGCGAGGGGAGAACCCTCACCTCCGGCCCCTCTCCCAGCGGGCGAGGGGAGAACTGAAATTGTAGGCGCACCTGCCTGCGAAGATGGCTAACTAGTTGCCTGCTCTCAGCATCGCAATCTAGGAACCTCCCGCTAAGAAGATAAAAAATCCAGCCTAAGACCAGTGATATAATCCATTTAGGATATGATTACACTGATTAAGATGTTCTTACCGGAGGTGGCTTTGAAAAAATGGTGGTGGTTACTCGGATTGATCTTTCTCTTTGTCTCGACAGCTTGCAGTCGTGCCAAAAGTGAGGTGATTACTTATGCGATCGACATGACCGAATATGCCTTTACGCCCAACACACTCAATTTGAAGGTAGGTCAAGAAGTTGTCCTCGAATTGACCAATAGTGGGCAGCTTGCTCACGAGATTATGATCGGTCAAGCGGTAAAAATCGAGAACAATCAACCCAGCGGCTATCTTAAAGACTTTTTTGAAGTGGGTAACGTCAAACCGGAAATCCTCTCGGCGGCCGAAGGAGCTGGTGAAACCCACGCCCATGAACNCGAACATGGCGGTTATATGATTGTGCTGCCCAAAACGGGCGATAAAGTGGTCATCCGTTTCAAGGTGACCCCTGCTATGGTTGGGGAATGGGAAATGGGGTGTTTTGAGCAGGATGGCGTTCATTATACAGCGGGCATGAAGGGAAGCGTAACAGTGAGCCGATAGGCATCTTATGTGGAGACAATCCGTCCTAAATGTTTAAAAAGCATATTGCCCTGCCCCAAGATCATGGTTCTTNGGTGTTTCTCCTCAGCCCTCTGTCCATCGGGTTGTTCATTGGAGAGACATTCAGCCTTGCCTCGTTTGTGCTTGTCATTGCGGCGTTGGCGGCGTTTTTGCTGCGTCAACCGCTGAGCGTTGCTGTCAAAGTTTGGAGCGGTCGCCGCGCTCGCTCCGATTTGCACCCCGCTCTGTTTTGGAGCGCTCTTTACGGCAGTCTTTTATTCCTGTTTGTCATTTGGCTTGCCTGGCTGGGTCATGGACGTTTGCTTTGGTTGGGCATACCTGCAGCCGTGGTTTTCGGTTGGCATTTATGGCTGATCAAAAAGCGCAGTGAACGGCGCCAGATGGGGATGGAAATTGTCGCCAGCGGTGTTTTGGCTCTGGCTGCCCCGGCTGCCTTGTGGGTTGGACAAAACGCCTACAACCCTCAGGGCTGGTTGCTGTGGATGTTGTGTTGGTTACA
This sequence comes from Anaerolineales bacterium, assembly GCA_026415275.1. Classification (GTDB taxonomy): domain Bacteria; phylum Chloroflexota; class Anaerolineae; order Anaerolineales; family UBA4823; genus NAK19. The sequence continues at coordinate 102 of JAOAHK010000021.1, read as the reverse complement.
ATCTGCCGCTTCTATTGTCTACGCCTATTTGCGTCTGGAACAGCGCGAATGGCCTTCCGTACCCCCTCGGATGATCGATCGCCTACGTCCAGCGGTTAGAGC
>JAOAHK010000221.1 GCA_026415275.1 Anaerolineales bacterium | reverse complement strand
GTGCTGAGTACAATCCCGATGATCCGTATGGGCTAGCGGTGGTCATCCGCCATGATTTTGGTTATCAAGGGCAAACCCTGGATACGGTCTATGGGCATCTCTCAGAGACAAGCTTGGTCATTGGACAAACCATTGAAACAGGGGAGATCGTTGGTTTGTCTGGAGCAACGGGTAAGGTGACTGGTCCCCACTTGCATTTTGAAGTGCGCATTGGAGATAACAGTTTCTCCCGCAGCCGTAACCCAGAGCTGTGGATTGTGCCGCCACAAGGCTGGGGAATTCTGGCTGGACAATTGAAAACCTATGACGGTTTGTGGTTACAGAGGTTAAAAGTTTTGATCCGTTCGCTAGACAGCGGAGAACGCTATTGGGTTGCTACCTATGGCGATGGGCCTATCAATAGCGACCCCTATTACGATGAGAATTTAGTGATTGGAGATTTGCCGGCTGGTTGGTATCGGATCCTAATCCCAGGAGAGACCAGCCAACATCTGGACATCGAAATTTTACCCGGCAGGGTTAGCTTCTTCCGCTACAAACGGGGGAGCGGTTTCTCTTTAGAGCCACCGATCCCGATCACTGCCCCTTTCAAAACACCAGAGGTGCCAACGGCTCAGATCGAGCCACTACCCCAACAGACTCCCACACCTTGAATTTGATGATTGGACTTTTCCAAAACTCTATTCCGAATTCGTTCATCACGCTCCTGGAGGTTGTGAAGCGAAAAGACTGCCAAAGGTTCCCCTTTTGAGTATCTTCTTTTTCATATAACCTTGACAAACAGAACGTTTGTGCTAAACTTCGGGTAAAGAGCAACGAACTTAACACCCGCGGATTTATAGACGAAGTTGGTGATATACTTGTAAGCGGTGTGGTCAATTAGAAAAGGTATAAACCATTGAGAAAGGAATCGTATGGCAAAGAAGATCAGCCCCACTCTACCCTCCGATCAGAGCGATGCCCGTTTGGCTGCACTAGAAAAAACGTTAGGGGATATTACCAAACGCTATGGCGAAGGGGCAATTATGCGCTTGGGAGAAGCTCACCACCTCGCCGTCGAGGTCATTCCAACGGGTTCTTTGTCGCTAGACATAGCTTTGGGAGTTGGGGGCATCCCGCGCGGGCGAATCACTGAGATCTTCGGGCCTGAATCTTCAGGAAAGACAACCATTTGTCAACACATTGCCGCCGAAGCACAACGCATGGGTGGTGTGGCAGCTTTTATAGATATGGAACACGCATTAGATCCGAATTACGCGGCGCGGTGTGGGGTAAACATCGACTCTTTGCTGATCTCTCAACCCGATACGGGTGAACAAGCGTTGGAGATTGCCGAAGCATTGGTTCGATCGGGAGCTGTGGATGTAGTGATCATCGACTCAGTTGCTGCCCTAGTGCCTCGCGCCGAGATCGAAGGCGATATGGGTGATGCACCGATGGCGATGCAGGCGCGGCTCATGTCCCAAGCATTGCGTAAACTATCGGGAGCGATCAAACAAACCAACACCGCAGTGGTTTTCACCAATCAATTGCGCCAGAAGATAGGCGTTGTGTTCGGCAACCCTGAAACAACCTCTGGTGGCATGGCTTTGAAGTTTTATGCGTCGGTGCGTTTGGATGTGCGCCGTATTCAATCCATCAAATTGGGCAACGAAATCATCGGAAATCGCACGCGAGTGCGCGTGGTCAAGAACAAGGTTGCTCCTCCATTCCGCACTGCCGAATTTGACATCATGTACAATGAAGGGATTTCCCGTGTCGGTGACTTGCTCGACCTGGCAACTGAATTGGAGATCATCACCAAACGCGGCTCGTTCTACAACTATGGCGACATTCGGCTTGGACAAGGACGCGAAAACGCGAAAGATTTCCTACACCAAAATCCAGATTTGGCAGAAGAGATCGAATTGGCAATCCGGCAACAAGCGCTGAGCGGCGAAGTGCCTTTGCCGCTCCATGCCGATGACGATGACGCCCTGATGGACGATCTCGTATAGCCCTGAATGTCTAATTGGGACTTCTTCCATTCTCTCAGACTCATAAGAAAGCAATTTTCCCGTAGGTCGAAATTTATTTCGACCTTTTTTGTCTTCAATCTTGTACTTTCCCTCTGGGCAACGTACTCATGCAGCCGCTTAACCAGCAAAGATAGCCCCTCCCTTGACGAAGTTTACCTTCCTCCTTCCCCGATGGCAGTAACGATTGCTGCGCCGGTAGCGGGGGTAGAAAACACGATCCTCCCCACCCCAACAGTTGCCTGTACAAATTCCCTCCTCTTTATCGCCGATCAGACAATCCCAGACGGCACAGAGGTTGAACGCGGTGCCATTCTCGATAAAATCTGGGAAGTGGAAAACAACGGCACCTGTAACTACGATGAGCGTTACCGCCTAAAGCTGATCGGGGGTTCAGAACTGGGAGCAAAGCCAGAGCAAGCCCTCTACCCAGCGCGCAGCGGTACCCAATTTCAAATTTATATTCGCTTTATTGCTCCTCAAGAAGCAGGCACCGTCCGCAGCGCCTGGCAAGCCTTTGACCCGCAGGGTAACCCATTCGGTGACCCAATTTATTTAGAAGTGCTGGTGAAGTGAGAAGAAAAATCCCCCTGACCGGGGGATTTTTTTATTTTCTACACTACAATCTCTTCTGCGGCTTCGGGCAGTTCGTAGCCAAAGGAGCGCAAGCGTTTCTTGAGGTCAGCCAAAGATTTCCGTCCAAAGCCATCGATGGCTAACAAAGCTTGTTCCCCTTGTGCTAGGCGCTCCAAGGCTTGACCGACGTTGGTGATGCCGGCTTTTGCAAGCGCTTCGGTTGCGCGCGGCCCGAGGTCTAAATCGGTGATCGGTCGCAGCGGTGAAGTTCGGGCAGCCTCACGAGCTTCCTTCTCCGCTTGATATTGTTTGCGAATCTCTAATTTGCGGTAGAAGCGATCCACTTGCCCTTCGGTGTCAACAATGCGCTGTTCGCCGGTATAGAAGGGATGGCACTTGGAGCATAAATCAGTGTGAATCACTTTCTTGGTGGAACCGGTCGTCCAGGTGTTACCACAAGCGCAAATCACCTGGGCGTCTGGATAATAGGTTGGGTGAATACCTTTCTTCATCGTTTGTCCTCTCTGTGGGCAATGGTTAGGCGGTTTCCTCAAGTGGAATGACGCTGACTCGTTTGCGGTTACCCCGGATGGTTTCATAAACAACCACACCGGCTGCGGTTGCAAAGAGGGTATCATCCTTGCCCAAACCAACGTTCTTACCCGGTTTAATGTGCGTCCCGCGCTGGCGCACGAGGATATTACCAGCCAAAACTTGCTGACCACCAAAGACCTTTACACCCAAACGTTGGGCATGACTATCACGTCCGTTGCGGCTGGAGCCACCACCTTTTTTGTGTGCCATAGTTACCTTCCTATCCTCTCACAATCTCATCAATCCGTAGTCGGGTATAGCGTTGCCGGTGCCCGGCTTTTACGCGATACCGCTTTTTTGGTTTGTACTTGAAGACAACAATCTTCTTACCCTTTACCTGGGCTTCAACCGTAGCGAGCACCTTTGCGCCTTCCACTAGCGGCTTGCCCACCACAACATCACCATTTTCGGCGAGGAGCAGAACTCGCTCTAGATCTAACTGTTCACCGACTTCGGCTGGGAAGTAATCTACCTCGATCGTTTCACCGACCACGGCTTTATATTGCTTCCCGCCATCTTCAACAATTGCATATTTCATTCTTCTCTCCAATCTTCACTTCTCCATCACTGGCGCGCTCCACGCTCTAGGAAAGCGTCTCCGCACAAGGATGAGGAAGTTGGGTATGCAAGATTTTTCCCCAGCTTTGGGCTAAGGGCAAAAGCAAATTATACGAACGCCCAACAAAAGTGTCAAGTCCAATTTCATTTTTTCGTAGTAAGATAAGGACGATGGTGCAGATTTGCAAACATTGTCAAGCTGAACTTCCCGAAGGAATGCGTTTTTGTGGTTATTGTGGGGCAAGGTTGAGCGATCCGCTCATGATTTTTGAGAGTCGTCAACGCAGTCAAATTCGTCATGTAACCGTCTTGTTTGCTGATTTGGTGGGCTATACCGCTGCTGCTAGTCGTTTGGACAGCGAAGCACTGTACGAGCTGGTTCAGCAATACACGGATCTGCTCAGCCGCGAGATCTATAAATACGAAGGCTTGATCGACAAGATGACCGGTGATGGGATTATGGCGTTGTTTGGCGCGCCAGTCAGCTATGAGAACAATACCGAGCGAGCAGTGCGCGCTGCACTGGATATGCAGACGAATTTTCTAATCTGGCGACAGCAAGTCCAGCAAAACCTGAATATCGACTTAAACTTACGCATCGGATTACATTGCGGACCGGTAATCGTTGGCGAGATCGGCTCCAATATCGTGATGGATTACACCGCTATCGGCGAAACCGTCAATCTCGCCTATCGCTTAGAAGAAATTGCCGAGCCCGGCTGCATCTACTGCAGCGCCGAAATTGTGCATCAGACTCGAGCTATTTTTGACTATGAACAACTTCCAGAAGTTAGATTGAAGGGATTCGGTCATCCGATTTCTTGTTATCGCCTAATCGGGATAAAACCTTATGCTGAAAATCCCCGTGCCAGCGAGGGACTCCAAGCCCCGCTTATCGGCCGGCAGGAAGAGCTTGACCACTTGCTTCACGCCGCAGACACAATTCAAAGTGCAAATCAGGGAAAGTTTATCTTGATTTGCGGCGAAGCTGGCATTGGTAAAACCCGCCTGCTCCAAGAATTCAAAACTCGACTAACTGAAAAGAAAATACCCTATTTGGAAGGATTTAGCCTGACCTACCGCCGCTCGGTTCCGTATTGGATCTTCACCGATCTGCTTCGCCATCACCTTGGTATCACTTCTAAAAGCACTCCAGCCGAAATCACCCATCAAATCCACCTTGCTCTGAACTCGTGCGCCTCCCAACAAGCCAATGAGCTGATACCTTATTTAGAGTATCTATTCGCTCTTCCCACCTCCGACCCCAATTATCTGCTTCTATTCCAAAATCTAGAGGCGTTTCAATTTCGCCAACAGATACTCAACG
>JAOAHK010000220.1 GCA_026415275.1 Anaerolineales bacterium | reverse complement strand
CCCCGACATCTTGCGCGCCTTGCGGCGCCCGGCAAATCTCGAGTGGGTCTATCGCACCCTAGAGAAGATGCGCCGTCAAATTCCCGGACTAACCCTACGCACCACCTTTATTGTTGGCTATCCCGGCGAGGGCGAGGCGGAGTTTCAAACCTTGTTGGATTTTGTCCGAGAAATCCGTTTTGACCATGTAGGCGTCTTCCCCTTCTCCTTTGAGAGCGGCACGGCAAGCGAACCGCTTGGGGACCCCATACCCGCGGAAATTAAACAGGAACGCTGGGAACGCCTGATGGCGACCCAACAGCAAATCTCCTTGCAAATCCATCAGTCCTTGATCGGCAAACGGTTTGAAGTCTTGATCGAAGGGCAAGGGATGGCGCAAGCCGACAACGGACGTCAGCGCGGGCAACTGATCTCCATTGGGCGCACGTACCGCGACGCCCCGGAGATCGATGGGTTGACCGTTATCGAGGGTGAAGCCCCGGTTGGAGAAATTGTGCCAGTGCGCATTCTCGGCGCCATGCCTTATGATTTGCACGGCGTGGTCGAAACCCAAGAGCCAAGGATTGAACATGTTTGAGTTAACTTCCGAAGTTCAATTTGCGCTAGAGGCAACCCGTCAAGCAGGCTTGCTGGCTGCCCAGGTTGAAAAGGAATTGGTCACGGCTGCTCTGACCAAGGATGACCGCTCACCGGTCACCGTGGCAGATTACGCCGCCCAAGCTGTGGTTGCTGCAGCACTTCAGCGCGCTTTTCCCGCTGACCGCTTGGTTGCCGAGGAAGAAAGCGGGCTGTTGCGCCAACCGCAGGCGCAAGATGCTCTACTTCTGGTTACCCAATACGTGCGCCGCGTTGAACCCGACGCCGACGAAAATGTGATTTGTGAGTGGATCGAACGCGGCAACGGTTCGACTGAAGGTCACTTTTGGACACTTGATCCCCTCGATGGCACAAAAGGCTTTTTGCGCGGCGACCAATACGCTGTTGCGCTAGCTCTGATCAAAGATGGCAGGGTGCAATTGGGCGTCCTCGCTTGCCCCAAACTCAATCCCGCTGGTCAGCCGAGTAAAGAAGGGGAAGGAGCTTTGTTCGTGGCGCAGCGCGGTCAGGGAGCCTGGGTGACCTCCTTGCACCAACCGCAGGACTATCGCCGCCTGCGGGTCTCGAACCAAGCGGATGTGCAACAGGCGCGCTTGCTGCGCTCCTTTGAGAGCGGGCACACCGATGCCGAGAAGATCGAGGCCTTTGCCCGTTATCTCAATATTCAAGCGGCGCCGCTGCGCTTGGACAGCCAAGCCAAGTATGCCCTCTTGGCGGACGGGAAAGGCGAACTCCTACTGCGTTTACTCTCCCCAAGCAAACCAGACTACCGCGAGAAAATCTGGGATCAAGCCACAGGAAGCATCCTTTTAGAGGAAGCCGGTGGGAAGATCACCGATTTGCGCGGCAAAGCGTTAGACTTCTCACAGGGGCGCACCTTGCGCCAAAACCGCGGCGTTTTGGCATCCAATGGCGTCTTGCACGATCTAGCTCTTGCTGCATTGAAAGCGGTCGGCGCTGTGCCAGATGAAGCACAATAAAGTGAGGCTTCTGGTTCTCCCTCGAATCTGATCATACAAAACGTCTCAACCATCCATGAGTTTCTTGCCAAGCATCCGTTCTCTGCGCTTTTCATGGAGTGACTTGCTGGCATTTTGTCTGAGCGTGTGTGGGATTTTTATCGCCCATCAGGTGACGGTGCGCATTTTCGAGGCTGTACCCCATATCGAAGACGAAATGGCGTATGCCTGGCAAGCGCAGGTGATGGCACGCGACAAATTGACCTTGCCTTCACCGCCGTACGAAAAATCCTTTTTGGTGCCGTTTGTGGTCGATTATCAAGGGCAGCGCTTTGGTAAGTATCCGCCTGGTTGGCCGGCGATACTCTCATTGGGAGTGCGCTTGGGGGTGCGCGCATGGGTTAACCCGCTGTTAGCGGGCTTATCGCTGTGGTTGCTCTATCGGCTAGGGCAACGGCTGTTTGGCAATCTGGTCGGCTTGCTCAGCGTTGGCTTAACCCTCACTTCTCCCTTCTTTTGGATGAACTGTGGCTCTTTATTGTCGCACCCTTTTGGACTTTTCTTGACCTTAGCCTTTGGGCTAAGTTGGTTGGATGTTTTTCAAGAGGGTTTAAAGGAGCGAAGATTGCCTGTTGTCCTGCCGCTGCTGGTTGGGGCACTCAGTTTAGGGCTTTTGGCGCTCACCCGCCCTCTGACTGCTGTGGGGGTCGCTCTGCCTTTTGTCTTTCACGCGATCTGGCTTTTCTGGCAAGGCGAGCGCGAGGTGCGTTTCCGCCTGATTGCCTTTGCCCTTCTGGCTGGCGGGGTGTCTGCGTTGCTCTTTCTTTGGCAATATGCTGTCACGGGCGACCCGTTGCTCAACCCTTACACCCTATGGTGGGAATATGACAAGGTCGGCTTCGGCCCGGGACACGGGCGTGTCGAAGGCGGCCATAGCTTGCATCAGGCTTGGGTGAACCTGAAATATAGCTTGTTCTTCGGTCGGCATGACTTGTTTGGCTGGGGACAATATTCGTGGGTCTTGATGCCATTTGGCATTCTCGCAGTCCTTTGGAAGCGGCGTTGGGTAGCTTTGCCAGCTTTATTGGTGCTGCCAGCTTTGCTGGTCATTTATTTGTTTTACTGGATAGGCTCGGCCTTGTTTGGGCCGCGCTATTATTTTGAAGGGCTAGCAAGCGCTGTCTTGCTCAGCGCAGCCGGATTTGCTTGGCTAGCGGGATTGCCTATCTTGCCCCAAGAAAATTACGTTTCTCAACCAGGATGGCGCAAATGGCGCCGTCTGCTGGCTGTGACAGTGCTTGCCTTTCCCGTAATCGCCAACCAGCTTTTCTACACACCGCCACGTTTGGGAGGCATGTATGGACTGTACGGTGTGACCGCTGGACGCCTGCGACCTTTTTTGACCGAACAAGCTCAGGCATTGACGCCCGCTTTGGTCATTGTGCACCCCGAGCATTGGACGGAATACGGTGCCCTGTTGGAGTTAAGCTCACCGTTTCTCGATTCGCCTTTTATCTTTGTGCGTTCGATCGGGCCGAACACTGATCAAGCTCTAGCAGATACCTTCAAGGAGCGCAACATCGTGCATTACTACCCCGAAGAGCCGTATCGGTTGATTTTGGTCAAGAAACGCAGCTTTGACAAATCCCCTCCATAATGCTAAAATTTATATAGATTTTTGTTGGCAAGGCTTGCCGACTGAGGACGTGGTTGAATCTACCTTTCAGGAGAAGATGTTTGAATTCAGATAAACAGACCATCTATTCTAGAATCGCAGCAGCCCGGTCGGTCATTTGCCGTTCGGGCTGTTTTTTTGCTGATCAACGTTGCACATCACAAGAAGAAGGACGAAAGAAGTATGAAAGATAAAATTTTACGCATCCTCCCCCTTGGAGGATTGGGGGAAGTGGGCAAGAACATGATGGTGTACGAGTACGCCGACCAAATTTTGGTGGTCGACGCAGGCTTAATGTTCCCTGAAAACGATATGTTGGGGATCGATTATATTATCCCCGATTTCCAATATCTGGTGGAGAATCGTCATCGAGTTGTGGGCATTATCTTCACCCATGGTCACGAAGACCATACGGGCGCAGCGCGCCATGTTTTGGAGCAAGTACAAGCCCCGATTTATGCTACTGCGCTCACACGCGGCTTGTTAGAAGTGAAACTAGCACGCAATGGTTTGCTGAGCAAGCTCACCCTCAACACTGTGCGCGCTGGTGACCGAGTGCGCATTGGCGTCTTTGATGTGGAGTTCTTCCACGTCTGTCACTCAATCCCCGATGGGGTTGGGCTTGGCATTCGCACGCCGGTTGGATTGGTCGTTCACACTGGAGATTATAAATTTGACCACACGCCTGTGGATAATTGGCCAACCGATTTTGCCAAGCTGGCAGAATATTCTCAGCAAGGAGTATTAGCACTGCTTGCCGATTCGACCAATTCTACTCGGCCAGGGTGGACGCCTTCAGAACGGGTCATCGACGCTGCGTTTGACAGCGTCTTCCGCGATGCGCCGGGACGGATTATTGTGGCAAGTTTTGCCTCCTTGATCTCGCGCATGCAGCAGGTAGCCAACGCTGCCATGCGCTATAGGCGCAAAATGGCTTTTGTTGGCTCCAGCATGGTGGAAAATGCCCGCATTGCCCGCCGCTTGGGTTACTTAGACATCCCTGATGAGGAAATTGTCTCGATTGAGCAAGCGCTGCGCATGAATCCCAACGAAGTGGTCTTGATGTCCACGGGTACACAAGGCGAGCCCAGCTCGATTATGGGACGGCTTTCCACTGGCACCAATCGGCAGTTTGATATTATGCCCGGCGACACCGTGATCCTCTCCTCTCATCCTATCCCAGGCAACGAAGAGAGTGTGCACCGCACGATCAATCGCCTCTTCCGCCGCGGCGCCAATGTCATCTACGAAGATATTGCGCCAGTCCATGTTTCTGGGCACGCCAGCGCAGAGGAGATCAAGCTGATGCTTAATCTGGTGCGCCCGAAGTTCCTGATCCCGATTCACGGGGAACTTCGCCATCTCCATCAGCACGCTCGCCTGGCGCAGGAAGTGGGCATTCCTGCTGAGCGCATTGCCATTGTCGAAAATGGCATGGTCATTGAATTGAGCGAAGATCAGATGCGTATTGCCGAGCGCGTGCCTGGGGGCTACGTCTTTGTCGATGGTGCTTCGGTGGGGGAGGTCAGTCCTAGTTTGGTGCGTGAGCGTGAAATCCTCGCTCGCGATGGCTTTGTGCTGGTAAACCTGGTTTTGGATCGCCGCTCTTGTCGATTGTTGGATGAGCCCGAGGTGATCACGCGCGGCTTTGTCTCTGTCGAGGAGTTAGATGAATTGGTCGCCGAAACGCGCCAACTGGTCCGTAAGACCGTGGATTGCACCAGCAACGGCCGCCTGCAAAATGACCTAGAACAGACTTTGCGCTCGTTTCTCTATAACAAGACCAAACGGCGCCCGATGGTCTTCGTGACCATCAGCAACGCTTGAGCGGCTCACTCC
>JAOAHK010000219.1 GCA_026415275.1 Anaerolineales bacterium | reverse complement strand
CATTAAGTATCGCCCACTTCCTCCTCCTGCTTCTAAGGTCAGCAGAAAGGGCTGAATTCCCCCAGCAAATTGTTCACATCCCAAACCCTCCCAAAGACCTCTTAGAAATGGAACTTTGGCGCTATGATCCTTCTTGCAAAAGACAACATCGTTGCACTGGTAACGATCTTGAAAAAAACGGCTCATCGGTATATCGAGAGCTTCTGCGATCTTGTATAGGGTGCTAACCGATGGAGAGGTCAAGTTACGCTCAATTCGGCTTAGGGCATTCAGCGAAATTCCGCTTTTCTTAGATACCGCTCGAATCGACAAATTTCTCTCCGTGCGCAGTTCCTTGATCCGAGCTCCCAAATTGAGCTCAAAAGATGGTAAATCCTTGGTCATTGCACTTCAAAACCCAACCCGGCGAAATGGGGAAAAGTCAGGTCAAAATATTATAACCCGAAAAACAGAGTATTATCAGGCAAACTATTTTTGTATGACGTTTGTAATTCTGGATTAGAGAAAGATTATCCTTGTGAAATCTGTAACATATACTATACTATTTGTGAGATTATCTGTTTAGATCAATCAGTAAACAATAAGGGAAAAGGACGATGGATCGAACTGCATTACCTACTTTTGACCCCGTGCATGACGTTTTACACTATGAAAAGAAGCCGTTAGATATTCTCTTCGCCCCTAAAAACGTCGCCTTAATCGGAGCTACAGAAGCTCCAAACACCGTTGGACGCACCGTCTTGTGGAATCTTATCAGCAGCCCATTTGGCGGTGCAGTTTTCCCAGTCAACCCCAAACGATCGAGCGTGCTAGGAATCAAAGCCTATCCTTCAATCCTCGATGTTCCTGAGCCAGTGGATGTTGTTGTTGTCACAACTCCAGCACCTACCATCCCAGAAATCATTCGCCAGTCTGTCGAAGCTGGAGTCAAAGGTGCTATTATCATTTCTGCCGGATTCAAAGAAATCGGACCAGAAGGTGCTGAACTCGAACGGCAAATCCTTGAGCACGCCCGCCGCGGCAATATGCGGATCATCGGGCCAAACTGCTTAGGCGTCATGTGCCCCATTTCCGGTTTCAATGCCACGTTTGCTTCGACCATTGCACACAAAGGATCCGTGGGGTTCATCAGCCAGAGCGGTGCACTGTGCACCGCCGTTTTAGATTGGAGCTTGAAGGTCAATGTTGGTTTTAGTGCCTTCGTTTCCATTGGTTCGATGATTGATGTTGGTTGGGGTGATCTCATCTATTATCTTGGCGATGACCCCAATACCGACAGTATCGTTATCTATATGGAAACTATTGGTGATGCCCGTGCTTTTCTATCTGCCGCCCGAGAAGTGGCTTACATCAAGCCCATCATTGTCATAAAGCCTGGGCGGACGGCAGGTGCGGCTAAGGCTGCCGCCTCTCATACTGGCTCATTAACTGGAAGCGATGAGGTATTAGAAGCCGCTTTCAAACGCAGTGGCGTATTGCGAGTCAACACGATTGCAGAGTTGTTCTACATGGCAGATGTGTTGGCCAAGCAACCTCGCCCAAAAGGCCCTCGCCTGACAATCCTGACAAACGCTGGGGGTCCCGGGGTGATCGCAACGGATGCACTCATCTTGAACGGCGGACAATTAGCAGAACTCAGCCCGGAAACAATGGAAGCCTTTGATCAGATCCTGCCCCCGGTTTGGAGCAAAAACAATCCAGTGGATATCATTGGAGATGCAAGCCCAGAACGTTATGCCAAAGCCCTAGAGGTAGCTGCAAAAGACCCCAACAGCGATGGCCTCTTGGTTATCCTTACTCCTCAGGCAATGACCGATCCAACCAAAACGGCGGAACAATTAGTGCCATTCGCCCAAAGCTTTGGGAAGCCTATTCTTGCCAGTTGGATGGGTGGAGAAGAGGTCGAGGAAGGCGCTCGAATCCTCAACCGAGCTAAAATCCCCACCTTTCCCTATCCCGATACCGCTGCTAGAATGTTTAATTACATGGCACAATTTGCAGAAAACTTAGCCAGTCTGTACGAAACTCCACCAGCCAACAATACCGATCTAACTGCTACCCTCAACAAAGAGGCGGCAGCTACACTCATCAACAAAGTTCGGCAAGAAGGTCGTACCCTGCTCACAGAGTTCGAGTCAAAACAAATTCTCAGTTATTACCAAATTCCAGTTGTTCAAACCCTTATCGCCGAAACCGAAGAACAAGCCGTCAAATTTGCCAACCAAATCGGCTATCCTGTCGTTCTCAAACTTCACTCGGAGACCATCACTCACAAAACAGATGTTGGTGGGGTAAAGCTTAATCTTCAATCTGAAGATGAAGTATACGAAGCCTTTCAGTCAATAAAAGCCTCTCTTCATTCCAAGGTCGGTGAAAAATCGCCAGATGGAAAGCCTCACTTTCTGGGTGTTACCGTTCAACCCATGATCTCTCCGGAGGGTTACGAACTTATTTTGGGGAGCAGCGTAGACCCACAATTTGGTCCAGTTCTGCTATTTGGCTTGGGTGGTCAACTAGTTGAGGTCTTCAAAGACCGCGCCCTCGGTTTACCTCCTCTAAATGCCACATTGGCTAGACGCATGATGGAGCAGACCAAAATCTATAAAGCCCTCAAAGGGGTGCGAGGGCGCAAAGCTGTGGATCTTATCGCCTTGGAACAACTCCTAGTACGTTTTAGTCGTCTAGTGACAGACAATCTATGGATCAAGGAAATCGACATCAATCCATTATTGGTGTCCCCCGATCGAATCATTGCTCTCGATGCCCGAGTTGTCATCCATGACTCGTATCTTACTGAAGATCAACTGCCCCGACTCGCTATTCGGCCCTACCCAACCCAATATGTTAGCACCTGGACAGATAAATTCAACTGCACCTATACAATTCGCCCAACCTTACCCGAAGACGAACCTTTGTTAGTCAAATTCCATGAAAACCTCTCCGATAGAACCGTTTATCTACGATTCTTGCATCCTATGCTTCTTAGCCAGCGTGCAGCACACGAGCGGCTAGCTCGCATCTGTCACGGTGATTATGATCGAGAGATTACCCTAGTTGTCGAGTTAGAAGATTGTGATATCGGTGAAAGACGGATTGTTGGCGCTGGACGTTTGAGCAAAATTCACTCCCTTGATGAAGCTCGGTTTAGTATATTGATTAGCGATCTTTACCAAGGCAGAGGTATTGGAAGCGAGCTTATGAAACAAATTCTCCGCGTGGCGCGTGAGGAAAAACTAAAACGCATCGAGGCGATTATCACTCCTGACAACGAAGCTATGAAACACTTATTTACAAAGATGGGATTCAGCATATCCCCGATTAATGACAACAAACTTCTCTGTGCAGAGATGACGATCCAATAAACCAAGTTTTAAGCATAGAGAAGAAAGCGCTCACCGTATTGTGAGCGCTTTCTTGCTTAAACTCATCAGAACGGCGATATAATAACCAAAGTCATGTTTCTAAGGATTTAGGAGATACTCATGGTTTGGATCAGAAAATTTTTCTATTCCTCTTTCATGATCGGTATTTTGTTGAGTTTTGTGGCCTGCTCAAACCAAAGGTCAACTCCGACCCCAAATGTTTCCGAGACAAATGCGCCAGTGGTCAAATCCACGGGTGGTATTCTTGCTGAAGGGAAAATTGTTCCAAAAACACATGTCAATCTCTCTTTTCAAGTCAGTGGAAAGGTAAGCGAGGTTTTGGTGAACGAAGGCGATCAGGTCAAAACCGGAGATGTCCTTGTGAGGTTGGGTAATCGTGCTGAAGCAGAAGCAGATGTTGCGAGAGCCGAACAAGAATTACTAAACGCCCAACAAGCCCTCGATGACTTGATTAGCAATCACGAGACAGAGCTTGCGCGTGCTCTCGAAGCGGTTGCCCGAGCTAGCGATCGCGTCAGAGATGCCAAATATCAACTCGACAATTTTACTGTTCCCCAAAACCAACAGAGCCTAAGTGCCATTGAAGCTGTGCGGATTATGGAAGAACGCTTGGATCAAGCTCGTCTTGCATTCGAGCCTTATAAAAACGAATCTGCTCTTAACGAAACCCGCAAGAAACTCAAAGAAGCGTTAGACAATGCCCAAAGCGACTATAACGCTGCGGTTAGAAGGTTAAACTACGAAGTCCAACTGGAAGCTGCAAAAGCGGATCTTAAGCAAGCCCTCGAGCATTGGGAAAAAATCAAAGATGGACCCGATCCCGATCAATTAGCACTAGCCAAAGCTCGAATAAACACAGCAGAAAAAGCCCTCCAAGCTGCTCAAGCTCGACTGGACAACTTAGAACTAAAAGCTACCATCGATGGCATCGTTGCTAAAATGGATTTGGTTGTAGGTAGCCAAGTTACACCAAATATTAACGTGGTGACCCTTGCCGATTTTTCCTCTTGGTATGTGTATACCGAGAATTTGACTGAGATCGATGTCGTTGATATTGAATTGGGTCAAACAGCCACCATAGTTCCAGATGCCCTTCCAGATTTGGAACTTGAAGGAATTGTGGAATCGATTGGGCGAGTATTTGAAGAAAGGGGCGGCGATGTAACCTATACAACCAAGATCTTGCTCACCGAGAGCGATCCCCGATTGCGTTGGGGGATGACAGTCCTGATTACATTCCAAAAGTAATCCTTATTAGAGTAAAATCGAAAGCAGTTGTCATAAACCGGTGATACCTTGGAGGTTTCTTTGTCTCCCATAAAAAATCTAGGTAAAGCGCTAGGGGTCATTTTTATAAATCTATTGGTTTTTGTGTCAATTAGCCTGGCTGCCTATTTGGGTTGGTTAAGGCTCCGAAATCAAACCATCCCTGTATTCGCCGCGGGTTCTGAAAATTCCTTAACAACATCAAACCAACCTGTTGCACCAGAAACCAAAGAAGAACAGATAGCGCTCCCACCTCTCCCACAAACGAATTCTTCCCACAATATCTCTCGTCATGCCACCTATTTTACAATCGTCCCCGACCGTCCCTCGACAGATGTCTTGACCTACACTGTAAAATCGGGCGATCCCCTGTTTACAATCGCTGAAAAATTCAACTTACAACCTGCCACACTCTTGTGGGG
>JAOAHK010000218.1 GCA_026415275.1 Anaerolineales bacterium | reverse complement strand
GGCATAGACAAATCCTTTCCTATGGGAATAGAGAAAAAACCAGCGGAATTATACTCTGGATAAAAATGCTTTCACAATTTTGTTCAAACAACCCTCGTGGTTGCCTTCATAGTTAGGGGCAAAGCGGATTAAAGTTCAACTTGGGTTATTTAGTGATATTTGACTGACTTAAGTTTGCCATCATGATATTTTCCTGCATCAAATACATTTTCCCGGTAAAAATGAGTTAAATCCCCACCCAAATTCAGCTCGATGAGAAGCAATATCAAACGCTTAGGCAAAGAGCGCTGCAGGAAGATATCCCTGTTTTTGAATTGATTCGAAGGGCTACAGACTATCTGATTATGGAAGGATAACGGTAACTATCCCTTTTTCACCGCCGAAAAATCATTAGGATTCTCGGAAAGTATCGCCCCTGAAATCGAATACCTCTGAAAAACATGACCAATACTTTGCTGAAACTCTTCGATCGTGAACTGCTTTGTAGATACCTCTGCTCTGTATCCTCTAATGGATGGGGATGATGCCAATTATCAACAAGCTAAGGCTTTCTTTCTTGCCTGTCTCGATCTTTCGGATAAATTCTTGAGCCCAAATAATGTGATCTTAGAAACCGTTACGCTCATTTAGCGTTGCCTTTGTTTGTATGCCTTGCGAGACTTTATCAATATTCTGTTGCCTGTATTCCATTTGTATTGGATCAAAGATAACCCATGATGTGGAATTTAGGGTGCTGATGATGAATAACGAACGCGATTTGAGTTTGGTCGATTGCGCAAGCTTTGAGGTCATACGCCTGCGTTAACTTAAAGACATCTTTGCTTTTGACCGCCATTTTGCCTAACAAGGATTTCGCTGCCACCCCTAATAAACCTATCTGTCCTGCGCCGTAGCTTTTCTTGGTTCGCTGGATGAGTAACTCGACCGAGGATTCTCCAAATCGAATCACCTTAGGTAAAGTATAATTCCAATAAACCTATCCCGTCGCTAGGATAGCCTGGATGGTTCAATTTGTTACCAGAGGTCGCTTATGCTTCCCATTCGCGATACGATTCATTCTCGCTCATTCCCGATCGTAAATTATGCCATCATCGGCATTAATACGGCGGTGTTTCTGTTTGAAGTCAGCATGCCTGACCGTCTGCTTGAACAGCTAATCTACGTTTTTGGTATGGTGCCAGCGCGCTTGCCGCTTTTTGAACCATGGCGCTTTCTTTTTTCTCCCTTGGCGGTCATTTCGTTATTCACGCACATGTTTCTGCACGGTGGCTGGGTGCATTTTCTGAGCAATATGTGGATCTTGTTCATCTTTGGTGACAACGTTGAAGACCGCATGGGATCCTTCCGCTATTTGGTTTTCTACATTCTGGGCGGTTTAGCCGCTGCCTTTACGCAGGCGTTCGTTGACCCGACCAGCCAAGTGCCAGCCATTGGCGCTAGCGGTGCCATTGCAGCCATCATGGGCGCTTACTTCTTGCTCTTCCCCAACGCTAGAGTGATTACCCTGATTCCGCTGTTCTTCATCCCTTATTTCATCGAGATTAGTGCCTTTTTCTTCTTGGGTTTGTGGTTCGTTACCCAATTTTTTTCGGGAGTTGCTAGCTTACTCTCCCCAGCCCAGATGAGCATGGGTGGCATTGCTTGGTTTGCCCATATCGGGGGCTTCATCTTTGGCTTCCTGACCGTGAAGCTCTTTACCCCGCGTCGACCGCAACCCTACGTCCGCGTCTATCCAGATGAATACTTCCCTTGGTAATCCCATCCTTTGAGGTGAGATATGGACTTTACAATTCTCTTTTTTTTGTTCTTGGTCATCTCCTCTCTGCAGCCGGTGATCCGCCAGCGGATGCTGGAAGCCAGTCGGGCGCGGATGTTGCGTCAGTTGGAGGTCAAGCGTAATTCCCGCGCAATTGCTCTGATCCACCGTCAAGAACGTCTTTCTTTCCTTGGTTTTCCCCTCGCTCGTTACATTGACATCAACGACTCTGAAGAGGTTCTGCGGGCAATCAAGTTGACGGATCCCAATGTTCCTATTGATATTATCCTGCACACACCCGGCGGGCTGGTGCTTGCTGCCGAGCAAATCGCCAAAGCCCTATGTCGTCACCCCGCCAAGGTGACTGTCTTTGTTCCCCACTATGCCATGTCAGGCGGCACGATGATTGCCCTCGCTGCTGATGAAATCGTGATGGACGAAAACGCCGTGCTGGGTCCGGTTGATCCCCAAATTGGGCAGCAGCCGGCAGCTTCGATTTTGTCGGTTTTGGAACAAAAGCCTATTGATAAAGTCAATGATGAAACGTTGATCTTAGCTGATGTTGCTCGCAAAGCGATGCGTCAGGTTAGGGATACGCTGCGCGAAATCCTGATGAGCCACACCACGCCCGAACAAGCCGAGGCGCTTGCCGAAATTCTCTCCAGCGGGCGGTGGACACATGATTATCCCATCACGGTGGAGGAAGCGCGCGGTTTGGGGTTGCCCATCTCCACCGAGATGCCCCAAGAAGTCTATCAATTGATGAACATGTATCCTCAAGCCGGCATGGGACGTCCCACGGTGGAGTATATCCCTGTTCCATATCCCCTACCTCGCCCGCGGGCAAAAGACCGCGAATAAAAAGGAGAGTAAGAATGAACACCAACGATCCAGAAAACGAAAAGGAGCACCCGGCGGAGGTGTCTGAAATAACCAAGGAGCCCCCTGCTGTTGAGGAATCTATCGTCCCTGTTCCAACCTCAGCGGTTGCCAAAGAAGAAAGCCGTTTCCGCCGATTTCTGCGCCAGTTGGTGCGGTGGACGTTGGGTATCCTGATCCTGATCGGGATTGGCTTTGTTGCCGCCTTATTGCTGTTTTATATGCCCATGCGCCGCGAGGCTGCTGCCAAGGCAGCCGACTTAAACACCGCTCAAGCCCGCATTGAAGAATTGGAAAGTGAGCTTGCCGCCAAAGCCCAAATGGAAAAATTGTATCAGGATGCCCTCGAGCGGCTGAAACGCGCTGAGTTCCAAAACAACTTGCTCAATCTGCAGATGGAAATCGCCTCAGCCCGCATTTATCTTTATGAAGACAAGAAAGAACTCGCCGGCACCGCCATGCAAAATGCCCAGACCATCCTCAAAGCGCTCCAGACCATGGCAACCCCCGCCCAACGCACTGCGTTGAGCGAAATGGAAGCCAGGCTAACGTTAGCCATCAGTGGTTTGGAAAAGGATACCTATGCTGCCCAATCGGACCTCGATGTGCTAGCGCGCAGTTTGAGTGATTTTTCAGCTTCCCTGAGCGCTAGCTCGCCCTGAGGCGTAAGCGGCGAGCGTGCGGGCTTTGTCGGGCAAGACGATCGGTTGGGAGGGATAGCCGGGGACGCTGACTCCCTTGAGCCAAGGAGCGTGAATAGTTTCGGCATCCAAGGCGCGTAGTTCCGGCACCCAGCGGCGGATGTAGTTTCCCTGCGGATCGAATTTGCGGCTTTGTAGAACCGGGTTGAAGATTCGAAAATAAGGCGCGGCGTCGGTGCCGGTGCCAGCCGTCCATTGCCAGCCGCCGTTGTTTGCGGCTGGATCGCCATCCACTAAGTTTGCCATAAACCACGCCTCTCCCCAGCGCCAATCAATCAACATGTCCTTGACCAAATACGATGCCACAATCATGCGAGCGCGGTTGTGCATCCAACCCGTTTCTTTTAGTTGGCGCATGGCGGCGTCCACAATAGGCATTCCCGTCATCCCATCTTTCCAGCTTTGGAATGCAGTTTCATCGTTTTGCCAGGGAATGTTGGCGAGACTGCGGTTGAATGCTCCTCTGCTCACATAGGGGAAGTGATAAAGGATTTGGATATAAAACTCGCGCCAGATCAATTCGTTCAGCCAGGTTTCCGCCGATTTGCTCATGCCCGGAGGGGCATTGCGCATCGCTTCCAAGGCCGCCGCAGCGGCTTGACGCATGCCTAGCATACCCAAGCGCAGATAGGGTGAGAGCTGGGAAGTGCCCTCTAAATCCATACGATTGCGCAGCTCTCCATAGGCATAGATTCCACTGGAAGCGTTGCTATGAGGGAAGTTCGCCGGTTGGGTGAAATTCTCTAAACGTAACAAGGCTTCCGCTTCACCCGCTGGAAAAGAGGGGTTGGGCTGAAAGGGTAGTAGGGGCTCGCTCTGAAGGTTCATTGGTGTGAGGATGCGCTGCGGGGCGGGAAGGAGTTTGATTTCGCTCAGTTTTGCCTTCCAGGCTTTGGAGTAGGGGGTGTATACTGTGTACGGACTGCCATCGGGCTTGCGGATGCTGTTTGGATGATGGACGATTTGTCCAGCGATGAGTTGTAGGGGAAGTTCTCCCCCGATGTGCCTATCGCGGCGGCGGGCATAGGGAGTATAGTCCTCTTCGGCATAAATCACGCTTGCGCCGCTTTCTACTAGCAATTGGTGCAATACCTTTACAGGTTCTCCATGCCGCACGACTAGGTAAGCGCCACGCTGACGCAAGCTCTCATCTAGGGCATGCAGACCGGCGCAAAGGAAGTTCTGTCGCTTGGGGGCGGACCGAGAGAGCAGATGTGGGTCGAGGATGAAAAGCGGGATCACCTCGCCTTCTTTCAGCGCAGCCTGCAGGGCAGCGTTATCGTTCAATCTGAGGTCGCGGCGAATCCACCAGATAGCGGTCATCGATTTCTTACTCCATTGTCAAAATACCATTCACCTTTAAGGGTACCCAAAATTCTTGGCCGATTCGCTGTGGGATAAGGCAATTGTATCAAATCGTTGTAATGTTTGAGGATTTTCCAGCAAAGGGCATGCGCTGATGCTATGGGACTTCGCTTGTTAAGTACCGGTAAAGGTTACGAATTCCTGCATGGGTTCCGCACCAAACCGAGCTTGGCGGTATAGAAAGATGCGCCGCCAAGCTCTAATGGTCAGGAACAAACTTGTTAACGAACCCTAATTCGACTTAACCCTAAAAGGTTTAGATTATTGGTAGAATCTCCTCGTGAATTAACACGATAAGAGTCAAAGAAGATGAAAGACATTCAAATATTACTGACTAACGATGATGGCATTCGCTCGCCTGGCTTATGGGCAGCCGCAAGCGCATTGAGCGAAATTGGCTTTGTCCACGTCGCTGCCC
>JAOAHK010000217.1 GCA_026415275.1 Anaerolineales bacterium | reverse complement strand
GTATAAGAGACAGCTATTGAGTGTTCAAGCCATCAAAGGGGTGGAAATCGGTCCTGCTTTTGAGAGCACACGCCTGAGCGGCACGCTAGCGCAAGATGGCATTTTTTTAGAGGGCAGGCGTTTAGTGCGGCGCACACAGCGCAGTGGAGGTATTGAAGGCGGCATCTCTACCGGAGAGCCGATCCTTCTGCGCGCAGCGATGAAGCCGATCGCCACGACCTTAACCCCCCAGCCCTCAGTGGATTTGCTCAAAGGTGAGGAGACTCAAACCCGCTACGAACGCTCGGATTTTTGTCCAGTGCCACGCGCAGTACCGATCCTCGAAGCAATGGTTGCTTTAGTGCTTGCTGATGCCCTCATTGAAAAATTGGGTGGCGACTCACTTCAAGAACAATTCCATCGTTTTGAACAGTTGCCCAAAATGACCTTGGACGATTTCTCTCTGGATGGAAGAGAGCATCTCTTTTGGGAATGATGAACCTCTATATTTACGGACCGCCGGCTTCAGGAAAATCCACCGTGGGCGTTCGGCTCGCGGAACGCACTGGCTTAGCCTTTGTGGATTTGGATGAAGTCATTCAAGTCACTGCTGCGCAGAGCATCCCGCAGATTTTTGAATTGGAGGGGGAAGCGGGTTTCCGCCGGCGCGAGCGGGAAGCATTACAAAGGATAGCAGCCGCCTCCAATCAAGTGGTTGCTTTAGGGGGTGGGGCCTTATTGAACCTAGAAAATCGCAAACTGTGTGAACACAGCGGCATGGTCTTTTGCCTGCAAGCGACCTATTCGACTCTGATCCAACGATTGGGTCTCGACGAAAACCAACGCCCGTTGTTAGCTCAAGATGCGGCCGCTCAACTTGAGAGGCTGATGAGCCAGCGGTTGCCTCATTATTTATCTTTTGAATATCAGATACCTGTGGATAACCGCTTGGTCGAAGAGATTGTGTGGGAGATTCAACTGAAAGCGGGACTGTTCCTTGTGCGCGGCATGGGAAAAGATTATTCGGCGCGCATTCAAAGTGGTGGACGTCTAAGATTGAGCGAGATTTTGCTCGAACAAGGTCTAAAAAGCTCTGTTTTCATTCTTAGCGATGACAATGTTGCCGCCCATTACCTGAAAGATGTTGAGCAAAATCTTCGACAAGAAGGAATCGGTTGTCAATCCCTAATTCTGCCCGCAGGAGAGCAGACAAAAAACATCCAAACGGTTCAAAAAATCTGGGATGAGATGGTCAAAGGGGGATTTGACCGAACCAGTTGTCTGATCGCTTTGGGTGGGGGAGTGGTCAGTGACATTGGTGGATTTGCGGCGGCTACCTATATGCGCGGCATCCCTTGGATCGTTCTTCCGACAACACTTCTGGCAATGGCAGATGCTAGCTTAGGAGGTAAAACCGGAGTAGATTTACCCCAAGGGAAAAACCTTATTGGAGCGTTTCATGCGCCGCGCTTTGTCTTAGCTGATCCAGAAACTTTAGCCACGTTGCCAGAGTCTGAATGGCGAGCGGGCATGGCGGAGATTGTCAAAGCGGGGGTGATCGGCGACCCAAGATTGTTTGAAATTTGTGAATATGGGGAAAAAGAGGTCCGGCAGAGCTTGAGAGATGTTTTATCGCGTGCCATGGGAGTGAAGATTCGGGTGATCGAGGAGGACCCGTATGAACGCGGCCGGCGGGCGGCTTTGAACTTTGGACACACCGTTGCTCATGCGATCGAAACGCTTTCGGAGTATCAAATTCTGCATGGTTTTGCCGTGGCGATGGGAATGGTTGCCGAAGCGCAGCTTGCTCATCAAATTGGTCTCTGTTCGTTAGAAGTAAAAGAACGCATTGAACAAGCACTGAGAGGTTTCGGCTTGCCTACGCGCTTACCCCAAAAATTTGCACCTCAGGATATACTGCAAGCCATGCAAACCGATAAGAAAAAGCAGCTCGGCGAATTACGCTTTGCCTTACCGGAACGCATCGGTTTTGTGCAAGTCGGTGTGCGCACTCAAAACGAATCTGACTTGATTGAGGCGCTTCGAGTTTGTCAAGCAGAGATGGAGGAGATGTGAAAGAGATCCTGGTGTTGCATGGCCCGAATCTCAATCTATTAGGTCAACGAGAACCACAAGTGTATGGAACGATGACGCTGGATGAGATCAATCGGCGTTTGGTGGAGGAAGGGAAAAAATTGGGGATTGGTGTGCGTTGTTTTCAATCCAACTCAGAGGGTGCATTGATTGATCAATTGCAAGAAGCGCGAGGATGGGCAGCCGGAGTTATTTTCAACCCAGGAGGATATACCCATACTTCTATTGCCTTGCGGGACGTAGTATCGGCGATTGAGATTCCGGTCATCGAGGTACATCTTTCCAATGTTTATGCTCGCGAAGAATTTCGCCATCGTTCGCTGATTTCAGCAGTGTGTTGGGGAAAAATTTTGGGCTTGGGGTGGAAGTCTTATTGGCTCGCTCTGCACGCTTTTGCCTTGCGATTTCAGGAAGAGGAAATGCGATAAAATAAACGCGTGAAAATCTTAGTCACAGGTGGAACCGGGTTCATCGGTCGCGCCCTAGTGCCGAAGTTGGTCGAAGCGGGTAATCAGGTGCGGTTGCTGATCCGCCCGGCTAAAAGAACGCCTGAGGTGCCGAAAGGTGTGCCGGTGCAAATTGCGGTTAGCAGCGTGACCGATGCGCGCGGATTGCGCTCGGCAATGAACGGTATGGAGATGGTAATTCATTTGGCAAGCGTGGAACGACGAGGAGCTTATGCCGATTTGATGCGTATAGACATTGAGGGAACACGCCTTATCACCCGGATTGCCAGAGAAAGCGGCATCCAACGCTTGGTGTTTGTCAGCCATCTAGGCGCCGATCGCTTTTCCGCTTTTCCTGTAAGCAAGGCAAAAGGTTTGGCGGAAGAAGCGATTCGGACCTCTGGGTTGAATTACACCATCTTTCGTTCAGGGATAGTTTTTGGTGAGGGTGACTCTCTGACAAGTGGCATTGCTCAACTGTTGGTTGCGCTGCCGTTTTTGTTTATTGTGCCCGGCGATGGGAGAACTTTGTTGCAGCCAATTTGGGTAGAAGATTTGTCAACCGTGATCACCTGGGCAGTCGAGGATGAGAGCACTTTGAATCAGACTTACGAAGTCGGTGGTCCTGAGATGCTGAGCTTTGTGGAGATTGTAGAGATTGTGATGGAGGTAACGGGTAAACGCAGGCGGTTTTTCTATCTCCCTCCGCCTCTTCTGCGGGGGATAACCATCTTTCTGGAAACCAGCTTACCTCGCTTGCCGGTCTCAGTGTTTTGGTTAGATTATTTGGCAGTAAACCACACCTGTTCCATCGACACCTTGCCCCGAGTCTTTCAATTAAAGCCTAGTCGTTTCTCTCAACGCTTGGATTATCTCAAAAGAACCCCCTGGCAGCGGTTGCTTTGGCAGAATCTTCGATCGAGGGAGCAAGGGTGAGTCAGCAGAAGTATCACTTGCGCATCCTCAGTGAGCCAGAGGAGTTTTCGGCAGTTGAAGCACTGCAACGCTTGGTTTGGCCGGGCAATGAAACTGAGGTTGTTCCGGCGCACTTGTTGATCGCGGCGGTCAAACATGGTGGTCTTTGTATCGGGGCTTTTATAACTACTGATAAGGAGAGTGAGCAAATTGTTGGTTTCGTCTTTGGTTTGCCAGGCATTTATCATACTCCAGATGGACCGCGCCTGATGCATTATTCGCATATGTTGGGGGTGCATCCTGACCATCGCAGCGAGGGGTTAGGTTTTCTCCTCAAGCGCGCTCAGTGGCAGATGGTGCGAAAACAGGGTGTGGATCGCATTACCTGGACATATGATCCGCTCTTAAGCCGCAATGCCCATTTGAACATTGCTAAATTAGGGGCGGTGTGCAATACTTATCATATCGATTACTATGGTGTCTTACGTGATGGCTTAAACGTAGGCATGCCAACCGATCGCTTTGAGGTGGATTGGTGGGTGCATTCGCAGCGCGTTAACCGGCGCTTGAGCCGGCAGGCACGGCAACAGTTAGACCTTGCTCACTATTTAGCTGCAGGAGCAGAGATCATCAATCCGAGTGGTCTGCGCGCAGATGGCTTGCCTTATCCGCGACCCATTCGTTTTCCCTTCGATATTCAAGACTCATCTCTAAAAGCTGAGGATTATCCGGGATTGCTTTTAGTTGAGATTCCATCGGATTATTTGCAGATCAAGGTGCTAGACCCCAATTTAGCGCTAGAATGGCGTTTGCATAGCCGGCAAATTTTCCCTGTTCTCTTTCAGCATGGTTATTTTGTCACGGACTTCATTTACCTGAGGGGAAATCCTGCGCGCAGTTTATACGTTCTTAGTCACGGAGATCATACCTTATGAAGGTCGAAGAAATCGAGATGCTCCATTTGAGAATGCCATTAAGTTCGGCGTTCGAGACATCCTTCGGTCGGAGCCTCCATCGGGATTGCATCTTGCTCATTGTCAAGGCTGATGGGATTGAAGGCTACGGCGAGTGTGTTGCCGATTGGGAACCAGGATACAGCTCCGAGACAGTTGGTACCGAATGGCATATCTTGCAGGAGTTTATCCTCCCTGAAATCATTGGTGCACAATTCGAGCATCCGCAAGCGTTTCGCCAGAAAGTTAACTGGATCCGTGGGCATCGCATGGCAAAAGCTGGTGTAGAAATGGCTTTGTGGGATCTCTACGGCAAGCAAACAGGAAAATCCCTAAAGACTTTGTTAGGAGGCAACCGAGAGCGGGTTGAAGTGGGAGTTTCAGTGGGCATTCAAGAGTCACCGCAAAAATTGGTCGGAGTGGTTGAAGAGTACCTCAATCAGGGCTACCGCCGCGTTAAGCTCAAAATTAAGCCGGGCAGAGATGTCGAAGATGTCTTAGCTGTGCGCCATGCCTTTCCAACCCTACGCCTTCAGGTAGATGCCAATTCGGCTTATACCTTAGAAAACGCCGAGTCCTTGAAACCTCTCGATGACTTAAATCTCCTTTTGATTGAACAACCCTTGGACGAAGAAGATTTATGGGATCATCATCGCTTGCAAAAAGCACTTAAGACACCGATCTGTTTGGATGAAAGCATTCTATCTTTACAACACGCCCGCCAAGCCTTAGAGA
>JAOAHK010000216.1 GCA_026415275.1 Anaerolineales bacterium | reverse complement strand
AGTCCATGGCGTCCGTCCGGCGGTGGATGTCACCCTTATCTCCGTTGCTCAAAGCTTTGGCAAGGCAACGGTGGCAGTGATCTTAACCGGCATGGGGAAAGACGGCGCGAATGGAGCGGTACTGACCCATTCGCTGGGCGGGAAAGTAATTGCTGAAGACGAATCGAGTTGTGTGGTCTGGGGGATGCCCCGCAGTGTGATCGAAGCAGGTGCTGCTGATGAGGTTGTCCCTTTGCCTGAAATTCCCGATGCGATTGCGAGGGCAGTTGAATGGAATTAGAAGTTTACCAGGAAGTCAAACGCAACGTTAAGCGCCTTCTTGAACTCGATTTAGACCATTACAAAGACGAGCAAATGAGACGGCGTTTGGATTCTTGGTTGGTGCGCAGTGGTGCCCCTGATTGGAAGACTTATTTTGACCGTGTGCGCAGCGATGAAAAAGAGCGCAATCGCTTCCGTGATTACCTCACCATCAATGTCTCAGCTTTTTTCCGCGATCCGGAGCGATGGAAAAGTCTCGCGGAGCAAGTGCTGCCCCGCCTTCTGAAAGAGGCTTTGGGGCGAGGGCCACTCGGAAATGGCTTGCGCATTTGGAGCGCAGGTTGTTCGATCGGCGCTGAACCTTACACGCTAGCAATCTTGCTAGATGAAATTGCACCTCGGCGCCGCCATTCTATCCTCGCTACCGACTATGACCTCGGCGCGTTAAGCAAGGCAAAGGCAGGTGGACCTTTTACAGCAGAAGAGGTCCAAAACTTAACCCCCGCCCAACGGGCTGCATATCTTCAACCCGGAGGACCTCCCTTTTATGTCACACCGAGTCTGACCAAGAAAATCGAGTTCCAAGAGCATAACCTCTTCGCAGACCCGTTTCCAAAAGAAATGGATTTAATCGTTTGTCGCAATGTTGTCATTTACTTTACAGCACCTGCCAAGGATCGCCTCTATCAAGCCTTTCACGATGCCTTGCGCCCTGGCGGTGTTCTTTTTGTTGGTGCAACCGAAATTATCCCCCATCCACAAACCTACGGTTTGCGCAATATTGGGATTTCGTTCTATGAAAGGGTATAGCCATGTGCGCCCAAATCACTATGGATGACCTAATCCGCAGAGTAGGCGAATTACCCCCCATGCCGCAAGTTGCCCAACGCGCTTTGGATCTGATCCGCGACCCAAAATCCGATATGGCGGATGTGGCGAAAATATTAACAATGGACGAGGCAATGACCAGCCTCGTGTTACGTTGGGCAAACTCTGCTTACTACGGACTGAAGTACCCGGTCTCAACAGTCCATCAAGCAGTGACCTATTTAGGCTATCGCACACTGCATAGCTTGATTTTAGCTGCGTCGGTTGCTTCATTTCTAGAGCGTCCAGCTCCGGGTTATGCTCTTGAGCGCGGCGAGCTCTGGCGGCATTCGATTGCAGTGGCTGCTGGAGCGCGATTAATTGCGGCGGATTTCGGACAGAAGATTGCCGAGGAAGCCTACCATGCTGGTTTGTTGTGTGACATTGGCAAGCTAGCTCTCGAAATTTTATTGCGCAACACCAACACCAACCAACCCGATTGGCAAGGTCAACCCTTTAACGAATTGGAAAACGCCCATTTTGGAATTGATCACGCCGCCTTAGGGGCAGAGCTTGCTCGCCGCTGGCGGTTACCTAACACATTGGTGGATGCAATTGCCAACCATCACCATCCCTCCCAAGCCAATGAAGGAGCAATTCTGGCAGCGGCTGTCCATTTGGCAGATGCTGCCGCAATGAGCTTAGGTATAGGCTTGGGGAAAGACGGTTTACAATACTCTATTGATCCAGTTGCGGTTGAAAGAATGAATTGGAACGATAAGAAGTTCAACGATCTTTCCGATCGAATTCTGCCGTTCGTGGAAGAAGCGGACGAATTCATTCGCATAAGGAGAATGAAAGCATGAATGTAAAATTCCTAAATCCTTTCGTGGAGGCCGCTTCTGAAGTCTTGCAAGCAGAATGTGGCGTTCAAGTCTCGCGAGGTAACTTAACTCTGCACAAATCTGCTTTGACCACCGACGATGTAACTGTGCTAATCAGCCTGGTCGGTCAAGTGCAAGGGGTAGTTCTCTATGGGCTCTCCGAAAAAACTGGCCTTGCCCTTGTTTCGCGCGTGATGGGACAGGAATTTCCGGAATTCGATAGTTTGGCTCAGAGCGGGGTAGCTGAATTGGGCAATGTCATCTCCGGCCAAGCTACGATTCGTTTGTCCAAAGCCGGGTACTCGGCAAATATCTCCCCTCCAACGCTGATTCATGGGAGGGGAGTCACGATCTCCACGTTAGACTTTGCACGCGTTGTCGTGCCGCTTACCACAGAATTGGGCGAGGTTTCTGTGCATCTGGCACTGCGGGAAGCACCTCCGGGCTCGGCGCCATCCACGTTTGTCCCCGTAATGGTGCCGGATTCAGCAAAAAAATAAATGGGATATCCAAACAGGAGGAGCAATGAACGTCAAATTCCTAAACCCTTTTGTGGAAGCAGCTTATCAGGTACTACAAGCTGAAGCCCGCCTGACTATCTCCCGCGGGGAATTGAGTCTGGATAAAGAACCCTATGCAACGGATGACATAACCATCATCATCAGTTTAGTGGGGCAGGTGATGGGTAACGTCATTTACAGTCTGAATAACCAAACAGCCATTGCTCTAGCTTCGCGCATGATGGAAGAAGACTTGAAATCGCTAAGTGCGCTGGCACAAAGCAGCATTGCGGAGCTTGCCAATGTCATCACAGGCAGAGCCAGTGTTCTTTTATCCCAGGCTGGTTATCAATCGATCATCTCCCCACCTACTTTCTTAATGGGAAAAGGGGCGATCATTTCAACCTTAGACTTCGCCCGCCTGATCGTTCCTCTAAATTGTGAGATCGGTTCTATAACTATCCATCTTGCGCTGCGCGAAGGCAGCCAACGCGTGATCACCCAAGGAAACACCGTCGTTGTCAACCGATTTACAATTTAGCAGGAAAACAGTGCGTTCACAAAAGTAGCCTTGAAAGAGTAGCTTATTTCTAAAAGACAAAGTATAATTCTAAACACCAAAAGCACACATGCTAGCAAGGCAGGGTAATCCAATTGTTCATAATTGACCCAAAATCTCACCCATAAAAGCGAGGCTTATCCCGATGGGGGATACCTTCTCATCGTTTGAAACCAATTTTCCCACCCGGGTTCTCCAACCTGGGGTTCTGCCAAACATTTTTATCGGCCGTCAACCCATCTTTGATCGCTACCTGCGGGTTATTGGCTATGAGTTGCTATATCGCAATCGGTCAAGTGATCTGGCAACGTTTTTTAATGGCGATGAGGCAACCTCCCGAGTGATCTTGAACACTTTTGCTGAGATTGGCTTAGAAGATGTTGTTGGTCGACAAAAAGCGTTCATCAACCTCACCCGCAACTTTTTTCTTGAGAAATACCCTATCCCCTTCACCCCTAGACAATTGGTCATTGAGGTGCCAGAAACTTTGGTATTGGACAAGGAAATTCTGGAACACATTCAAGAATTCTCTCAGAAAGGATACCAAATTGCACTTGATGATGTCACTTCCTTGACAAGTATCAAATCGTTGTTGAATGTAGCTGACATCATCAAGCTCGATTTGAGCTTGATCCCACCAGAGAAAATTCAACCCCTTGCCTATCGCTTGCAGTTTCAACGTGCCAAATTGTTGGCTGAGAAAGTTGAAACGCGCGAACAGTTCGATCTGTGCATGCAAGCTGGTTTCGATTATTTTCAAGGGTTTTTCCTGTGCCGGCCAAATCTTGTCAGTGGTCGCAAAATTCCTAGCTCACGCCTTGTCCTGATGCAACTGCTGGCAAAGCTTCAGAATCCGGATGTGGGTTTTGATGAGCTGGAATATATCCTCTCGGAAGATGCGATTTTGGGTTACAAACTCTTGCGCCTGACTAATTCGGCTTACTATGGTATTCGCTCTGAGATCAAGTCAATTCGCCAGGCGATGACCCTGTTAGGTTTGGAAAAGCTGCGCAGTTGGCTTTCCTTGATCCTCCTTGCCGAAAAGCATGACAAACCAAGAGAATTGACTATATTAGCAATGTTACGTGCCCGCATGAGCGAATTATTGGCACAAAACGCAAAGCTTGCTGAACCCGAATCCTATTTTTTGGCTGGGTTGCTCTCCGCTTTGGATGCCATCATGGATACTCCATTGGAAGAATTACTCGAGAGTCTGCGCTTGTCCACTTCGATAAAGGAAGGATTAATAGAAAGTAAGGGAATGATTGGACAAGCGATCCAGTGTGTCCTCGCCTACGAGAGAGCAGAGTGGGAAAAAGTTAGTTTCTTGCAATTGAGCAACGATCTGATCCGCGACATCTACCTGCAAAGCCTTCACTGGGTGGAAACCATGCGCAAGGCACTCAACATCATGAGTTAAGCTCTAACCAATCTTTACGCAACTTTTACATAATCCTCACCCGTCTTTTATTCCCAACAATCATGATTTATTGTCTAATTAGCATAGCATGATTTTAGTGGTCTTTTACCATGAGGTTATTCAGAGCAAAGAAATCGATTCCTGCCCTGAAGCTGCCTAGAGTGATGGGTAGAGAGCTCTGCTAGCCGGTCATCAACCTAGGTTAGATAAGCCGGCAAACACAGCAAACGAATTTACCTTAGGAGAGACACTAGATGAGGTCGTCTAGCAACACATCCCTTAGGACTACTTTAATACTTTGGTTTGGTGTTTGTTTGATTCTCCTTGCCATTGTTCTCACCGCTGCGGCTGTGCTAACCCAACGCAACCAAACAACGAAATCCGCACAAAACGAGGTCTTGGCGATCGCTAAGAGCCAAGCAAGCCGCATTGACGCCGAAATTGAGGTTGCTTTGGATACCGCTCGTACCTTAGCAAATGCCTTTGCTTCGGTTTTAGAGAGCTCTACACAAGGTGAGCCATTAAGTCGCGAGCAAGTCAATCAAATTCTGTATCAAACTCTAGCCAAGAATCCCAATTTTCTGGGAGTCTACACTGCCTGGGAACCAAATGCCTTTGATGGTTTGGATAATCAATTTCGAAATACCCCAGGACATGATGGTAGCGGCCGTTTTGTGCCTTATATTGTACGTTCTGGTGCAAATATAG
>JAOAHK010000215.1 GCA_026415275.1 Anaerolineales bacterium | reverse complement strand
AGGATAAATCCTCCCTCGCTTTCCGCAACTGGTGTGGATGTCTTTATAACCTCGGTACTCAAGCGAGATACCCCATCAGACTCTTTGTCAAAATTTTCTTGACCCCCATCCCAAACTGACGTTATTCAAGATTAAATCTGGAGGGGGAACTACATTGCCAACAGTAGCGTCTTATTCCTACCTCTAACACTGCCGTAGCCTTTGGAGATGGGAAGGGTTATTAATTTCGGTAAGATGAGTCTAGGAAACTCGGAGCAGAAAATGAAACAAGACCGTTTTCTAACTGTAATTTTGGTCGGAATCTTAATCTTAGTGATCCTATCGCTCCTTGTTTATTTTACTCGCCAGCAGAGATTGGATTATGGAGAGGAAACCTCACCCGATGGGGTGGTGCGCAATTATGTTATTGCCTTGCTCAAGGCTGATTACCAAAAAGCATACAGTTACCTGAAGGAAGGAGAGTTTAAGCCCACGCAAGAGCAATTCCGCCAAGCGTTTCTTACCCGCCAATTAGACCCCCGTTCGGTGAGCTTGGAGATTGGCAAGGTAACAATAGAAAAGGATTCCGCCACCGTTGAACTGTTCCTGATCCGCAACGCTAACGATCCCTTTGGCAATTCTTTCACCGAAAACGGGTCGGGCAATTTGCGCCAGGGTGCAGATGGAAAGTGGAAGATTGAGAACTTGCCTTACCCCTATTGGAGCTGGGATTGGTATAATGCGCCGCTTCCTACACCCGAACCACTGCCCATCCCCGAAAGTCAGGACTGAGGAGGCGGGCAATGCAGATCATCCGACGTCTGTATTTTTATGCTGTCACCTTGGTCAGCCTTGAGACGGTGATCTGGGGGCTGATCGGCTTGATGCGCACCGTCTTTTCCCCCGCAATGCTGGGAGCAACCGCAGATCGTTTGGCTGCGCCTCTGGCGTTTATTCTGGTCGGGTTGCCGGTCTTTCTGATTCATTGGCGGTATGTGCAGCGCGTGGCTGCTCAAAATGCTGACGAAGCGATCTCGCGCATTCGAGCAGCTTTTTTCTATATTGCCCTGGCAGCTACCTTCTTGCCTGCGGCGCAAAATACCCTTGCCTTTCTGAGCCGGACTTTCACCCAAGCCTTTGGTTTGGAACGCACCAATGCGCTGCTAGGCAGCGGGCAGACTCTTGCCGACAATGGGGTTGCGATTGGGGTGAACTTGCTCTTAGCGGTTTATTTGTACCGCCGCAACCGACAAAACTGGACAGGTGAGGTTTGTGACGCGCTCACCGAACAGGAGAGGACAGGGCTGGTCGAGAATTACGCCGATGCGCGCCGCGTGTATCGGTATGTTTGGTTGGGCTATTCTTTGGCTCTAACCGTGCTGGGCGTTCGTCAGTTGCTGGCTTATCTTTTCCTATCTCCACAATCCATTGGGATGCCCACCGCAGCGATGCTCGCCAATGGTTTGGCGCTCTTAGGTGTGGGTTTGCCCATCTGGTTTTACACTCAGCGACTGATCGAGCAATCGCTGGAAGAGCGAGCAGAGTCGTTCTCTTGGCTGCGGGTTGCCTTTCTTTTTGCTTTGACTTGGCTCAGCATGTTCCTCACCCTATACCAGATTGGAAAGATCGGCGAAGTGTTGTTTCGGCTTGTTTTGGGCGAAGGCTTGAGCACAGCCCAAATGCTTCAATCCTTGCGCCCCGCCATCGCCATTGGCATTCCGATAGGGGTGGTTTGGGTATTCTATGGCAGACAGCGTCAAGAGACGGTCGATTTGCGCCAGACGCTCACCCTGCGCGCGGCGATGGATCGTTTCCACTCCACAATTGTGGCGAGCGCTGCCCTGCTAGCGATCATCTTGGGCAGCAGTCGTTTGCTAGCCTTTGGGCTTAACTTGCTTTTCGGCTCTAAGACTTATTTTATCGAGAGTGGTAGAGGAGAACTGAGTGCCTCTCTGGCGGTATTGCTGATTGCTATCCCCGTTTGGGTGCGCTATTGGCGTCTATTACAGAGCGAAGCCACACAAGAAGATGAACTTGGCGACGAGGCGCGGCGTTCGGTGGTGCGCAAGGGAATGCTGTATCTCTGGATTTTCGTCGGTGTGATCGGGACGATGTTTGCCACAGGGAGCTTTTTCTTTGAAATTATCCGTACCCTGCTCGGTACGCCCTCCGATAATTTTGCTTTAGACAGTCTCCTGCGACTACGCTTCACACTGATTTTTGTAGCTGTCCTGCTTTATCATATAGCTGCCTTGCGACGTGATCAGCGCCTTGCGGCTGCCTCTTTAGCGGCGCACCAAGCAGAATTTCCCGTGGTGATCTGGATAGATCTGGACAACCCGCTTGTCCAAGAGCTGAAGATCGCCTTGCAAAAGGAAGCCCCCAAAATGCCTCTCCTGTGGTTGGATGACCATGAACAACCCTCCCTCGAGCAACTAAAATCGGCAAAAGCCATGGTGGCATCGGCGCGAATATTGGAATCCGCTCTTAAAGAGGGAATGCCGAGCTGGCACGCGTTTGAAGGACAACGCATCGTCCTTCCCGACCCTCAAAGTCAGTGGTATTGGATCGGTGGCAGCACTCAAACGGTTCCCGCGCTCGCTAAGCAGACGGCGCGCGCCTTGCGTCTGCTTGCCGAAGGGCAACCTCTGCCCCGAGAAACCGACAATCCATTGCTCACCACGATTGCTTACGTGCTGGCGGCGCTGTTCTTGTTGCAGTTTCTCTTGGCGATTCTCTTTACCGGTATTGCCCCGTTTGTGGATTAATTTTGTCTGGTCATACAGCAATCAAGGGAGTTTCACAGCGTTCCTCAGGTACTGATAAGCCATCCTCTCTGAGCGCGGCGATATCACCCTAAGTAGCTTCACGAATGTTTTGGATGGATTCTTCACGTTTTTTCTTGTATGATGAAACTACATTTGCTTCTTTTTGTAACGCAAGGCTCTGCCCGGTGGTGCCAACCAAAGGTCGGCGATCCGTCTTTTTGGTGGTCATTCCGTAGAATGTTGCCCAAAACTGTTAAGGACAAGACAATTAAAGAGCCCTGAGACTTAAAGAACTTGCTCCGACCGCTTGACAAATGCTGTAGTGTGTATTAATCTTAAATTGTGTATACTGTAAGAAGAAGGAATATATTATGACGCTCATTCGCACACAAGTGTTATTAGAATCCGATACGGTGGATAAGCTAAAAATTCTTGCTGCAAGGCAGGGGCGGAGCGTTTCCGAGTTGGTGCGTGAACTCGTCAAGGTTGGTCTAGAGAGAGAGCAAATGGAAGAATTGCAACGGATTTCCGCCCTGCTCAAGGAGTTTCAGCAAATCCGCACCGAAGTGGCAGCACAACCCGGTGAGATACCGTCAGACATTCTGGAAAAAACACGTAATGAGCGCCAACGAGAGCTGGGAGATGCGCTGTGGGGACAATCGTCTTAGATGCCAGCGCAGTCATGCCTTTAATGATCCCTCATCCTCTAACCCCACAAGCAGAACAAGCTATCCTGCAGTGGAAGGTTCGGAACGATAAACTAATTTCTCCTTGCTTTATGCCTGTGGAAATTGTCTCTGCGCTTCGTCAATTGGTTTATTTGGGGAAGCTGGACACGGAAAAGGCAGTTCTCGCCAGCCGTCTGGTCATGCGACTAGGGATTCAATTTGTGTGTCCTACCCCCGAAAATCTTGAAGCCAGCCTGCTCTGGGCAGAACGGCTCGGGCAAAGCAAAGCTTATGATGCCCATTATATAGCAGTCTCCGAAGCAGAAGGAGCTGAATTTTGGAGCGCTGACAGACGATTGATCAATAACTTGCAAAGCCAAGGGGTCGAATGGGCACATTGGCTGGGTGAAATCGCACCTTAGGTTTTTTCGGCCGGTTCGATTGCCACAAGGTGCAGGTCTTTCTTCCCCAACAAACCCACAATTAAGTGGGTCATGGCGTAGAGTTCGAGGGAGAATGGCAAGTAACCCCCGTAGCCGAGCAAGGGCATTTCAAAGATGCGCAGCCAGTCGGCGTAAGAAATGGTGTAAATCCACTTGGGGTAAGAATAATAGTTCCATAGTTCCCAAAAGAACCCGCAGATCAGCACGCCCACCCATAGAGAGACGACTGGGCGCCAATCCCCCTTTGCCGTCCACTGCGCCAGATTCCGATTGCCCAGCCAGATATTGACCGGTTCCAGTATGAAATAGACCGAAATCCACACAAACGGGAAGAACCAACGCGGCCAGAGGAGCAACAACGCCAGCATCACCCAGCCGGCGACAAAAAAGGCGAGCGTGATGGCGAAAGTGGGTCGGATAATGGGACCACGCCCTAATTTTTGAATCCAGCGGAAACCGGCAGCCAACTCTGCGGCGCAAAATACGGCCGGGATGACCGTGGTGAAATTCAGGGTTGCCCATAAGTGGAACACAAAAGAAGCAAACGTCTCTGTTCCGAGATAATGCCAATTCTGCAGATGTTCGTTGAAAAACTCAAACAGCCACCACACCGGAGCCGAGAGCAGGAACAATGCGGCGAAGCGTCGCCAACTGCGGGTGATCATCGAGCTCCCTCTGAGCCAAACCGTCAGCCCATCAACCGTGAGGCAGAAGCCCAACCACAAGCCGAAAAACAGATAATGGGTGCGCAAGCCGTTCAGACCCCAATTGAGTGCCCAAAAGAGCAAGGTGGTGGCAAGACCAATCCAACCGTGTGAAGGGAAGATTCGCCGATTCATTTGGTCAACAGCGGCTTGGTTCACGTGCTCTCCACATTACCTGATGGCATTCCCTCTGCCCAGACTCGATTGCGCCCGGCTTCTTTCGCCCGGTACAAAGCTCGGTCGGCAGCATTGAGCAGGGCTTCAAAACCGCTTCGTTCAGAGAATTTATAGCTGCTAACCCCAAAGCTTGCCGTTACCGTAAAACGTTGTCCTTCATACTCAACCGGATTCTGTTCAAAGGCAACACGTAGCTTCTCCGCCACACATATTGCGGCTTGAAGGGGGGTTTCAGGCAACAGCACAGCGAACTCCTCACCACCCAAACGGGCGATGATGTCCGATTGGCGCGTCAGGCGGCGGCAGAGTTGACCTATATGCACCAACGCTGCATCGCCAGCAGCGTGTCCGTATAGATCATTAACTCGCTTGAAGTTATCGAGGTCAAAAATGATCAAGGAAA
>JAOAHK010000214.1 GCA_026415275.1 Anaerolineales bacterium | reverse complement strand
CCGTGAGGGAAGCCGGCGCCCATGCCCTGCGAGGTGGAGCTTACAAACCCCGCACTTCACCTTACTCATTCCAAGGACTGGGAGAACCGGGTTTAGAAATCTTAGCTGAAGCGCGCGATCTCACTGGGATGCCTGTAGTCACTGAAGTAATGTCTCCAGAACAGGTGCCCTTGGTTGCCAAATACGCCGATGTGATGCAGATCGGGGCGCGCAATATGCAGAATTTCGCTCTTTTACATGCCGCAGGGGAAAGCCAACATCCGGTTTTGATCAAACGCGGCATGATGGCTACGATCGAAGAGTTACTGATGGCTGCGGAGTACGTTCTGTCGCATGGCAACCGAAGGGTTATCCTGTGTGAGCGGGGAATCCGCACGTTTGAGACCGCAACGCGCAATACCACCGATATCAACGCCATCCCGGTTCTCAAGGAAGCCACACACTTGCCGGTCATTTTAGACCCGAGCCACAGCACGGGCAAATGGGAGTATGTAACGGCGATTGCCAAAGCCGCAATCGCTGCTGGCGCGGATGGTTTAATGATCGAGGTACATCCTAATCCGGCGGAAGCAAAGTCGGACGGAGCGCAATCCTTGAAACCCGAGCGCTTTGCTGAATTAGTGCGCCAAATTCGTTTGATCGCTGAAGCCGTCGGGCGCGACCTGAAAGCCTCAGAACACGCTCTTGTTCAATGAGTGGACAACTCCCCTTATCGCTGTCGAAATGCCGCGTCCTGATCGTCGGTTTGGGCTTAATGGGCGCCTCACTTGCCCTTGCGCTGCGAGGCAAGTGTAAGGCGCTGTATGGCGTTGACCAAAACGAGGATACCTGCCGGTTGGCGTTAATGCATGAAGTGGTAGATGCCGTCTGGCAGGATGCGACCCAAACGAAGCCAGTCGATCTGATCATCCTAGCGGTCCCAGTCGGTCAAATCCTGAGTTTATTGAAGAAACTCAATGAGACGATCCAGACGCACACAGTGATTATGGACATTGGTTCTACAAAGACAGCAATTTGTCAAGCGATGCAGGAACTAGCCGCTCATTTCGATCCCATCGGTGGACATCCCATGTGCGGCAAAGAGACTTTGGGCATCCAATCTGCTGAAGCGGCGATCTATCAAGGTGCTCCTTTTGCCCTTGTGCCTTTGGAGCGTACCAGCCCGTATGCAAAGTCCCTCGCCGAACAACTGGTGACGGCGGTTGGCAGCCGCATCGTATGGTTGGATGCGGAAACGCACGATCGCATGGTCGCAGCCGTAAGTCATTTGCCCTATCTTCTAGCCAGTGCATTGACACTTGGCACGCCGTTGGAGCTAACTGCGCTCATCGGACCCGGCTTTCGCAGCAGCACCCGCTTGGCTGCTACACCAACCACAATGATGTTGGATGTGTTGAAAACCAATCGCTCCTTTATCCTCGAAGCCATTGCACGAGTGGAGAGGGAGTTAACTCAATTGCAAAGTTGCCTTGAACGGGAAGCCTATGATGTCTTAAACCATCGGCTCAATCTGGCTGCCGAGCATTTGCAAAAAATCCTCCAAAAAGGATGAACGCATGAGATGTATTGTAAAAGGTGGAAATCCCCTCAGAGGGATTATCAGACTCCCAGGAGATAAGTCGCTCTCCCACCGCGCAATTTTGTTCGCAGCATTGGCGGAAGGGCACAGCGAGATTGACAATGTTCTCTTGGCAGGGGTGACCCAACCCATGTTAGCCGCTTTAACAGCTTTTGGAATTGATTGGTCTTTGAACGGAGACCATTTGACAGTTAATGGAAAAGGCTTGGCTGGATGGCAAGACCCCAATCAGGAGATCGATTGTGGCAATTCGGCGACCACGATGCGCTTGCTTGCCGGAGCAATGGCAGCGACCAATGTAAGCGGTGTCCTAGATGGCAGCGCTGGGTTAAGACGCCGACCGATGGATCGCATTGTTCAACCTCTACAGGACATGGGGGTTGAAATAAGGGCTACCAATGGCTGTGCGCCCCTATCCCTTATCCGCTCCAAACGTCCTTTACGAGGTATGCAGCATCAGCTTGGGGTTGCCAGCGCGCAGGTGAAAACCTGTTTAATCTTAGCTGCTTTGGTTGGCGACCGAACAACAAC
The DNA here is from genome assembly GCA_026415275.1 of Anaerolineales bacterium. Lineage (GTDB taxonomy): Bacteria > Chloroflexota > Anaerolineae > Anaerolineales > UBA4823 > NAK19. Next base: position 3,054 of record JAOAHK010000214.1, on the reverse strand, counting down.
GATTATAGAACCAGGTCCTTCTCGCGACCATACCGAACGCATGTTGGGCAGCATGGGAGCAGGGATTGAGACAATCAAACCGGATGGCAAAGCAACCCCTCTCTATCGAACGCAAGTGGAGCCATTATCAAAACCGCTAGAACCCCTCAAGATGCACCTACCAGGTGACATCTCTTCGGCTGCCTTTTTTATCGTAAGTGGGCTAATTGCCCCCGATTCGGAGATTGAGATCGAAAATGTTGGCTTAAACCCGACGCGTACTGGTCTATTGGATGCTTTGGGGGAGATGCAAGCCCACCTTCCGATTGAAGAGACAAAAGCTCAAGGAGGAGAGCCTTGCGGCCGCATTGGTATTCGTTCTTCCGCATTGAAAGCAACAACGGTGATGGGCGAGCAGGTTGTGCGCATGATCGATGAGTTTCCGGTCTTTGGGGTGGCTGCTGCGTATACTGTCGGTGAAACACTGGTTGCCGATGCAAAGGAATTGCGTTATAAGGAATCGGATCGGATTGCCATGTTATGTCAAGAACTGCGCAAGTTGGGGGTTGAGGCGATCGAAACCGAGGATGGCTTTCGAATTATCGGAAAAGGAAAAATCGATGGGGGTGTTGTCGAAGCCCATGGCGACCATCGCTTGGCAATGTCGCTTATGGTAGCAGGGCTAGGAACAAGAACCCCTGTTGTTGTCGAAGGAGCGGAAGTAGTCAACGAGTCCTTGCCGCAATTTATCCCCCTGCTGCGCTCCTTAGGGGCAGAAATCCATTGCGAAGACAGCTAAAGAGATGGCTTATCGTTTTGGTTTGCTTGGTTATCCCTTGACTTATAGTCTTTCGCCGCTCATTCATCGGGTCTTCTTGGAAGAAAGTGGGTTGCAAGGAAGCTACGAGCTCCTCCCGATTGCTGTCGACGAGAGGACGGAAGAAAGACTTCGAGCAGCTTTTGAAAAAATGAGGCAGGGTGAATATGATGGTCTCAATGTGACCATCCCACACAAACAGGCGGTCAAACCTTTGCTGGATGTCTTGGATAATAAGGCGAGAACGGTTGGGGCAGTGAACACCATTTACCGCAATGGTCAGGCATTGTTCGGCACCAATACCGATGTCGAAGGTTTTCTGTTGGATGTAGGACAAAAAATCTCCTTAGCACAAGGAGGAACAGCATTGATTCTTGGTGCCGGCGGGGCTGCGCGGGCGGTGGCCTATGGGTTGTTAGGAAGTGGTTGGCACGTTTGGATTGCGGCGCGCCGTCCACAGCAAGCGGAGCAAATCGTGCGTGACCTTGCATCAAGTGAGTCCTTCCAAGGGGAAGCATCTGCTCGAATGCGAGCCTATTCTTTCCATGAATTGGATTTCGTTAGAGCTGGGGTGGAAAATCTGCGTTTGGTGGTCAATGCGACTCCGTTAGGTACGAAAGGTTTGGAAGATGGCTCGCCGCTTCCACCTGAGATTAAGTTTCCCCAAGACGCTTGTTTCTATGACTTGGTTTATAATCCCCCTGAAACAACCTTTCTCCGCCAAGCTCGGGAGCAAGGACACGAAGCGTGGAATGGTTTTGGGATGTTGATCCAACAAGCCGCCTTGGCCTTTGAATGTTGGACTGGTTACAAGATGACCGTTACAGCGGAGATTGAATCCAAAATTATCGCGAGGATACAACAAAGCCATGATTGAGTCGGCAATGAGAATGCAAACCCTCCAAACCCAATTTTTCGCTGGCTTAGCGACGCGCATCGCGTCCTTGGAAGCTCAGGGGATCAAAGTCATCCGCTTGGATGTTGGATCGCCAGACTTACCCCCACCCCCATCGATCCTAGATGCTTTGTATCGCTCGGCTAATCGCCCTGATACGCATGGCTACCAACCGCATAACGGCAGTGCAGCGCTTTTGAACGCCTGGGCGAGAATGTATGGCAATCTTTACGGGGTAGAAATTGACCCAAAAAGCGAGGTTGTGCCTCTGTTGGGGTCGAAGGAGGGCATTTTTCATCTGACCCAGGCGTTTGTCAATCCTGGCGATCTGGTGTTGATTCCGGATCCGGGCTATCTCACCTACGAAGCAGCCACCCGCTTCGCCGGGGGTGAGGTCTATCGAATGCCACTATTACCGCAAAATGATTATTTACCGGACTTCTCGACCGTCCCTGATGAGATCGCGAAACGGGCGAAGATCATGTGGCTCAATTACCCTAATAATCCCACAGCGGCAACGGCAACCAAAGAGTTCTTCGCGCAGGCAGCGGAATTTGCTCGAAAGCATAACATTTTGATTTGTCACGATGCCGCTTATGCTCAGATTACGTATGATGGTTATCGCTCACCTTCGGTATTTGAGGTTGATCCAGCTAAAGAGGTCTCGATAGAATTCAACACCCTATCAAAATCCCACAATATGGCTGGTTGGCGCGTTGGCGCTGCGCTGGGCAACGCCAATGTCCTGAAGACTCTCTATACATTGAAAACGCAGGTCGACTCCGGGCATTTCCGCCCGATTCTTGATGCCGCGGTGCAGGCAATGACTGAGGATCAGGGCTGGTTGTTGGAACGCAATCAGATCTATCAGCGGCGGCGTGATTTGATTGTCAAATCTCTCAGACAGATGGGGATCGATGTACAAACGCCTCTTGCCTCCTTGTATGTATGGATGCCATTACCAAATGGAAGGAGCAGTGAAACGTTTTGCCGACAGTTGCTAGAGGAAGCTCATGTGAGCATTACACCGGGCACTGTGTTTGGCAAATATGGCGAAGGGTATGCTCGCATTTGTGTTTGCCTAGCGGATGATCTGATTGTCGAAGCGATGGATCGTCTAGCAGGATGGATGGCAAAGCAATGAGTTTGCGTTTCCTGACCGCTGGTGAGTCACACGGCCCGGCGCTAATTGCCATTTTAGAAGGCATCCCGGCCGGTTTGGCTTTGGATGGGGCGTTTGTCGATCAGGAGTTGATGCGCCGCCAAACGGGTTTTGGCGCCGGTCCGCGGATGAAACTGGAGAAAGACCATGCGGTCTTTCTGAGTGGGGTTATGGCTGTCTCTTATACACATCTGACGCTGC
>JAOAHK010000213.1 GCA_026415275.1 Anaerolineales bacterium | reverse complement strand
CTCCCATAAGGCGAGGGGGAGAAGATGTTCTTAATGCTGAGAAGGGTTTTGGGGTGATTGGGGTTTCCCTACTTGAGAAAGAAAGACAGAATGATCATAATCACAAAAAACGTGCCTGCCAGTGTGCCGATGCGCTTGAGGTCTTTGATCACATCCGAATAATCGGGGTTAAATCCTTTCTCACTGCTGCGAGTGCTCACTGGTGAGCTTTGGGCAGATTGGATGATAGTTGCGGCAGAGATTGGCTCGCTCGGGCGAGCAGCAGAATTTCGGGTTGAACGTTTGGTTTTCTTACTCATTGGATACTCCTAAACAGGATCGCATCAGCCGCCGTTTTGCAAATGCGCCACGACGACGATGCGTTGATTATCGACCATATAAGGATAACACGAGATGAGCGTGACGATCGGTTCACCGGTCTGTGCCATCACTTCTACCGCTGTCGGCTCCACGATCTGGGTGGAGACCACCACGTAAGTAAACGAGCGTTGGCTGGTGTACAAGATCACCTGATCGCCTTTTTGTAACTTATCGAGGTCACGAAAGATCTCCCCGAAAATATCGTTGTGCGCCGAGAGGACGATATTGCCTTTCTCTCCCGGGTTGGGCGTGCCAAGACTCTGCCCAACGCCTTTCTTGAGTTGTTCCCAACCATCGCCCTGCACCACTGGCGCATCGACCTTTATAGCCGGGATTTGGATGCGAATCGCCTGTTGCGGGCTAGGCGTTGGGAGGGGCATGCTGGCGAGCGACTGCACAATCGGGCGGAGATGTTCAGGGATTTCTGCCTCATTCGGACGGGCACCACCGATAGAATTAGGCGGGGTGTGTCCCGAAGGCAAGACCACAGCCATCAGCAAAGGCGTTGGGGTCAAGGTGGGCTGTTCTAGCGCGGCTGCCACTTCTTGATTCAGCTCACGGATCAAGGTCAAGCCGTTGAAGACCACAAAGAGAAAGCCAATCACGGCAACGATCTCGATGAACAAGAGAAAGGCGTCGAACGCTTTGCGCCGCCGCGTGGAAGGATTCGCCGCCCCTTCTTCATCGAGGCTGATCTCCTCCACGCTGGAGCGGAGGGGTTGCATGGTCAAGGCGCTCTCATCAGGCAGGATTGAAAGCGTCCGCCCACTGCGCCGAAAGTGGTGTAAGCGCGCTTGGCGTGCCGTGCGCCGCTTCTCCACTAGCAGCCAGCGCAGCTCTTCTTCGGTTAGGTCTTCGGGGTTTTTCTTGCGTGCCACGTTGAGGATTATACCAAAAGGGAAAAGATTAACAGCTATCCTCCGCCACTGCTCCCCTCAAAAATACCTCCTTCGGTCATGCGCCAGATGTCCTTGAGAGCGGACTCGATCTCTGCTTCCCCGATGGGTTGGCCGCTTTCCCGATGATGAAGTTCTCCACGCCGAGCTTTTTGCAGGGCTAACTCGCGCACCGAGAGGTCGTTTGCCATGGCTTCTTTTGCCAGCGCAGCGGCAGTTGCATAACCGATCAGCGGGTTGAGCGCTGTGACCAAAATGGCGTTCTTCTCCAACCACGCAGCGGCTTTTGCCGGATTGGCTTGAATGCCCACAACGCATTTCTCAGCAAACGCTTTCAGGGAAGTGATCAATAAGTGCATACTCTCGAAGAGACAATGTCCAATGATTGGCATCATCACATTCAATTCTAATTGACCGGCTTGGGCCGCAAGGGCTACGGTGTGATCTAAGCCTTGCACATAATACATCACCATGTTGAGCATCTCCGCTATCACTGGGTTGACTTTTCCGGGCATGATGCTCGAGCCGGGTTGCACGGCGGGCAGGCGAATCTCATCCAAGCCGGTTGCGGGACCCGAGGCTAAGAGGCGCAGGTCATTGGCAACGCGCGTTAGGGTGATGGCGAGTGTGCGCAGGGCAGCCGAGAATTCAGCAAAATCCGCCATCGATTGCATCGACTCAAATAGATTATCCGATGGAACTAACTCCCAGCCAGTGCGTTGTCTCAAGCATTCCACCATACGAAAGCGATACTGCGGATGAGCGTTCAAGCCGCTGCCCACTGCTGTCCCGCCAATTCCTAACCGATAGAGGCCTTGGGCAGCACGGCGGATGCGCTCTCCATCGCGTTCAACTGCCCGGGCGTAGGCTGCGAACTCCTGCCCAAGGCGGATGGGTACAGCATCCTGCAGGTGCGTGCGCCCGGATTTTAGCACATTGTCGAACTCGGCAGCTTTTCGGGAAAAAGCCTCGGCCAAGGCTGTTATCACCTGAAGCAGCTCTTCGAGGCGCCACAAACAACCCAAACGGATGGCGGTTGGGATGGTGTCGTTGGTGGATTGCGCCATATTGACATGATCGTTGGGATGCACGCGATACTCGCCCAATGCGCCGCCGAGCAATTGCGTGGCGCGGTTGGCAATCACCTCGTTGACATTCATGTTGTGGCTCGTGCCTGCCCCTGCCTGAAAGGGATCGACCACAAAGTGTTCATCCCATGTGCCCTCCATCACTTCTTGGGCAGCCTGTTGAATCGCCACGACGCGCGCTTCATCGAGCAAACCCAATTCGTGATTGACTAGAGCGGCGCAGGCTTTAATCAACGCCATCGACCAGATAAACGCCCGATAGGGACGACGGCCGCTGATGGGGAAGTTAATCACAGCCCGCTGAGTCTGAATGCCATACAGTGCCTGAGCAGGCACCGCTAATTCACCCAACGAATCGTGCTCAATGCGAAAGTTCTTTGCTCTGTGAGTCATCTCTACCTGCTGAAATCTTTCTCAGGAATTCAATTGTTGTAGACTGGCGGGATGGCAGACAAACCAAAGCCCAAGCCTCTGTTTGTTATTATAGCCTGCGGAGCTTGATTCAGGAGATTGGGTCTCGAGAATGAGGGATAAATCGGGACACGCCGTATATCTGCATCCGTCTAGGATAGAGATTGCCAGCAGATTGGATTCTCACCTCAAACGTTCAAATGCAGCAACTCCCACAACTTTTTGCGGTACTCTTGGAATTGTGAACTTGTTTTCAAGATCATCGATCGGGGATGGGGAAAGGGAATATCTAAAATGGTCTGGATCGTATTTGGTTGCCGGCTCATGACGATGACGCGCGTCCCCAGCATCAGGGCTTCTTCAAGATCGTGGGTGACGAAAAGGATCGTTTTGCGCTCGTTTTCCCAGATCTGCAGCAACTCCATTTGCAATTTCTCTTTCGTCATTGCGTCTAGGGCGCCAAAAGGCTCATCCATCAGCAAGATTTCGGGATTGTTAGCAAAGGCGCGGGCGATATCGACGCGCTTTTTCATTCCGCCTGATAGTTGACGAGGCAGCGTGTTTTCAAATCCTTCTAAACCCACTAAGTGCACGTAATATTCCGCAATCCGCTGGCGTTGAGATGGAAGAATTCCCCTTAAGGCGGGTCCAAATTCGATATTTTCTCTAACGGTGAGCCAGGGAAACACGGAATCAGGTTGGAAGACCATCCCCACTTTCGGGTTTGGTTCGGTGACCGGCTTGCCATCAATTAGAATTTCCCCTGCCGAGGGTTTTTCGAGACAAGCAATTAAGTATAACAAGGTGGATTTTCCACAGCCAGAAGGTCCGACGATACAAACGAACTCTTCCGCAGAAACGGCGAAGGAGACATCTTCGACAGCGATGATGGTGCTGCCTTTTCCGATCTCATAAACTCGACTGACCCGTTGAAGTTTGATTTTTTCCTGTTCCATTGCTAACCTTATGTACAAAGAGATTTAGGACCAAATCCGTCGGAAGAGCTCCAACCTTTCTAGCGGGATATGCCATAGATCCCAAGAGATGGCGATCCCGTCAGGGTGTACTGCTTTTACTGCCTGAAGGTCTTGCTCTATCTGGATGTTATCCAAGGTTGCAACGCCGGGAATTTCGACCAGCTCAATTCCTGCTAAAATTGGTTTGGGTGAGCGTTGAACTGCGCGTTCAACTTCTTTGGCTAAGCTTGATGGAGAAAGCCCAGCCCGGATGAGCTTCTCGAACATATCGGGGATTTCCAAATCGAATGCATGGGAGAGAGCAGTCAGAATTTCTCTTTCATCCCAAAGAGTGGACTGTTTGATGAATTGAGCTAATTGAGAAAGTTCGTAAGGAATACCGGCTGGACCCATTGTATGAGCATAGCTCATCACCTTTGTCCAATCCGCCATAGGGGTAATCTCATCGAGGTTTTGTCCGACCATGTAAGCGAGAGAAGGTGAAAAGGCATCCAGGCCAACTTCTAGATTTTTCCCCTTGATTTCAGCGATCACCTCTTTCAGGATTGCCGTGATGCTTTGGGAGCGAAAGCGCATAAAACGTTGGAACTCAGGGAGGNGTTGGACGGCGGGATGATGCGGTTGCGCCGCGGCAAGGTAACGGAGAAAAGAGGGAAGAAATTGTGCCTTGTGCTCGGCTTGTAAAAGTTCGCTGCGAACGTTTACAAAATCGAGGTTAAAATCCCGAGCAATTTCCTGGCAGGAGAGGCAAAAGCAGCCCAAATAGCGGTAAGGGTCGGTGCTAGGGGATGGGTAGCGGATGCGATCTAAAAAGAAGCCGTCGTAGAGACCGGTTTGAATCTGAACCGATAAATTAGCAAGAATCCGCTCCCGCGCTTCAGGATGGTTTGGGCAGAAAAAGGTGAATTCGGGAAGGTTTTGAAACCCCGAAATTGGCTGATTATAAAGGTTAATAACCCGAAGGGCTGGGTCAATCGGTTCTTGATTGTAAGTGAGCAGCGGATGCCACCGCAAGAATTTGATGGCGTACTGTTCGGTAAATTTTTTACAGGCTTCGAGGATGCGCTCAGGAATTTCCCAACCGATGAGGAGATGAGTAAATGGCAGGCGATCCAGGGCTTGTTGCAACTTCAAGATAACTTCATCCGGTTGGAGAGAAGCAGTCTCAGGGGCAGGTTCTAAATATTGAATGGTGATCATACTGCTTTCTAGATAGGGTTGTTCAACCCTGCGGGAACTTGTCTGTCTTTCACCGCACAGTTGAACAACCCAAAAATCAAGCCGTGCTCAACCCTTAGGGCTGGACGAGAGGATAAATGGTCTCGACAGGCATCATTGCGTTCAAATCAACGCCGCTGAAGTCCACGCCTTCGCCCTCGTTGTATTCCTTGACGAATTGCAGGCGATTCTTCCAGTAGTACGGGCTGCCTTCTGTGAAGAAC
>JAOAHK010000212.1 GCA_026415275.1 Anaerolineales bacterium | reverse complement strand
GATGTCTATGCTATTATAAGATTCTGAATCAATTCTTCCTCAGATTATTTGTTTGGGGTGTAAAGGTTTCTTAAAAATCACATAGAGAATAAGATTAGAAGAGATGTAGCGCGACATTCATGTCGTGAGGAATGCGGGATAAATCTCGCACTACGGGAGGCGTATTGTGACATTCATGTCGTCCCCGGGGGAGATGAATCTCGCATTGCGAAGGGCGTTACGGAAGAATCGTAAACACACCACCGCTGCTGCTGCCTTGCACTTCGGGGAAGTACAGCTCCCATGCCTCTGCCGGGCGGAGATGATATTCGCCGGGTTGAAGCAAAGTCAAGATATAGCGCAATTCGTAGATGCCGGCCGGGAGGTATTCCGCTGACCAAACAATATGATCATCGTAGATCTGTGGTTGGCTGAAGCGCTGCCACCCCCATCCTTCTTTGAGAGGCTGAGTTGGGTCAATCTTTGCGCTCGACAATTCTTCTTCACTCAAGCCAAGTTGTGTTGTCAACAACCTGGTATCGAGGAGTTCGCTGCCCGCTGGAATGTAGTCCTTGACCATCACGTAATATGCGTCTTTCTCGATTGTTAGAGTTAAGCGGGCTTCGATGCGCGTCCCAGCCGTTCCAGCGTTCACAGTGGGACAGCTTCTTACACCACAATTATCTCCTAAGACCCGATACGACCGTGAGATCGAAAAACCGCGCTGAACAGGTTGCAGTCCTGCGATTGGCACGAATGCTTGCAAAATCGCACGGTAAATTAGGCGACCTTCACCGGCTTGGCGTTGGATTTCCAGAGCATTTGGAGCGTCGCGATACAACCGCTCTAAGGGGATTTCCCCAATTGCAGTGGTCATGCGATTTTCTCCTGCCGAACCACTCACCAGCGGCGCGCCGTTGAGCAAAGCGCTGAACTCGAAGTTGCTTTGCATTTCTTTTTGAGCAGCAAGCACCTCGTATAGGGCAAGGTATGCCCAGGCGGTGCTGAAGCTCGATCCCCATCCGCCTGTGGGGCGTTGGTTGGCGATCAGGTAGCGTGTTGCATCTGCCACCAATGGCGTGGAGGCGTCATAACTGGCAAGGGCATAGAGAGTCATGGCGGTCACGGTTAATTGGTAAGATGCCATGCGCCAGCTTTGGCTTTGCTCTTGCCAGGCTGCTCCACTGGCGCTGCGCAGGGCTTGCCCTTCTAGGTCAGCGCGCAAGGTTTGTGCTTGTTCACTCCCAGGAGATACTTTTTCTAATGCCCAAGCCAACAGGGCTTGTGCCCACGGGTTGAGCTGAGCACGGCGCTCGAAGAGTTGGTCTAGCGCAGCGGGATCGGAAACACCAGCGTGCACAAGTGCAAAATGGATAAAGGCTAAGCGATCTAAAGCTGCTCCATCGGCAGCCTGTGAGGGTTGGATTACGCCGGAAAGCAAAAATTGTGTGGCGCGGTCGAGCGATTCTTTCGGTACCGAAAAGCCTTCCGTTTTTGCTTGGCTTAGCCCAAAGAGGACATACGCAGTGATCAATGGATCGCTGCTGCCTTGATCCCACCAACTCCAACTGCCGTCAAAACGCTGGCTTGCAACTAGTTGAGATATGCCATCTTGAATGGATTTACGGAGTTCGTTTTGATTGAGAGGGGACTCTGCCTTCGTCTCCCTCAACAGGCGATAGGCAGCGAGGTTGGGCAGCATTCGAGAGAGGATAAACTCTGTGCTTTGACTGTCTTGTATATCGAAAGTCTTCAACCCACCGAGAATTGTACCCGCTAGCGAGGGATTTAACTCCACCCGCAAGAAGCCTCCCTGAGGGGAAACAGACTTAGGCAAGCTGACTACCTCAACTTGAGAGCCGGCGATCTCCAGCATCCCGACCGTGCTAAAAGTTTGCTTGGTAGTCGCTTGTTGAATGACAGCCTGTGCCCCCCCGATACGAACCTGATCGCTCAGATCACTAGCTCGGGCAGAGAGCAAAATTTCCATGTTCCCTTGCGCAGCGACCTTGCCCCACCATTCGACCCGTGTCCGTCCGTTAGCCGGGATGGTTACGGTTTGAGCGGCATTTTGCCCTGCGTCAAGCAGGAAAGAAGTGCTTTGAAGCGAGACTTGTGTTTCTAGCCTCTGCGAGGTGTTATTATGGAGAACAGCGGCTAGAAGGAGGTGATCTCCAGCCACCCAAGCGCGGGGCACAACAGGTTGGATAAGGAGCGGCTTAGTAGCGACCAACTCGACTTCCGTCTCCCCAACGCGGGTCGTCTGATCGATACCGCGCACTAGGATTTTCCATGTGGTCACGTTGTCGGGTAATCTCAATTGAATGGTTGCTTTGCCATTGTTATCCGTTATCACGCTGCCGTTCCAATAGGCTGTATCGGGGAAACGTTGGCGAATAACGCTAAGTGGCATTTCTCCCCCGCCTCCGCCCAAACCGCCGGGCAACTCGACCAACCGCCAAGCAGCTATAGCTAGGCTGATGCCGCTTCTCACTCCTAACGGTTGATCCCCGTAAAAGACGTCAAGAATCGGCGAGGCATTCGGTTGGGCTAGAGCAAAGATTGCCTTGTCCACCACTGCCACCGAGAATTCACCCTGAACGGGTTTTCCCGCAGCGTCTTGCACTTGAACTTCTAATGTAACTTCATCTCCGGGACCCGCACGATCAGGTTGCAGCATGGCATAGACCTGTAGCGTTTGATCCTTCGGGGAAATGCGCAGCTTAGTGTAGCCTTGGCGAAAATCCAATTGTCCGTTTTCTGTTTTCCCTAGTAGGGTGACACTGACGTAAATATTTGGCACATCTTCTGGAGATAGCCGTCGTTCGATTTCGATCCCACCGGCGGGAATTTGACGCAACTCGTAACCCATCACCGTGCTGCGCTCGAACGAGACCAATGCCAGAGCTACTGTTGGAAAAGGATTGGGGATAAAAATTCTCGCTGTTTCCCCAGCTTGATAAGTTCCCCGGTCTGCGACTAATTGAAGGCGTTGATTAGGGAAATTTGGGAAAACAGCCTCGCCGCTGCCGCCAATCCACAAGATCACGCTGCTGCGCGCTCCTTCCCCCTCTACGGATAAGAGATACGTGCCAGCTTTTTCTGGGGTGAAGGCAAGGCGGGCTAAACCATTGCTTCCACTGACCAAATCGGCGCTACCGATTACTTCGGTTTGGGGAAGATAGACAGGCAGGCCAAAAAGATCAATTTGAGTTTCGTCACGTATCCAGCGGATGGTAGCAAATTCAGCCCGCAAGGCTTTACCTGCTATTGGCTGCCCCTGCCAATCGGCAACCAAAACCTCAGCTTCAAGCGGCGTATTGACCTTTCCAAACCAAACATCAGGCTTGATGCCGATGATCACGGGTGCAGGATGGACAAAAATACTGGTTCGGCCGCTGACCGGCAAACCGCTTTCATCGGTTGCGGTCACTTCTAAGATATAACGTCGCGCTTGATTGGTTTTTTCGGTGGGGATGGAAAGCTGCAAGATGCCGGTGGCATCGGTTTGGGCGTCTCCTTCGGCAACCAAATTGGTGAATAGCCCCAGTTGGGCGAGAGTCTGAGATTGGATGTTGGTATTGAACCTGGTCTTTTCTGCCTCACCAGTGGAATAGCCGGCTAGGGACTCGAACTCTTCTTGCCAGTAGAGTGCCCAATGGATGGGCAGTTTTGACGCCGGCGCATCGAAGAAGTAACGCGCGGAAAGGCGAGCAGTCAGGCTTTCGCCAGCTTGCAAGTGCTCCTGCTCGACATCGAAGGTTAATTCAATTTGCGGCTTACGGTAGGTGGCGACCTCGAAATAAACACTCTGGTACTCAGCCAGCGGAGAATCAATTGAATAAGTACCCGGTTGGGCATCGCTGGGCAAGGAGAACTCTCCACTAGCAGTGCCAAATTCGGAGATCGGCAGGGAAAGAGTGGCAATTTCTTGGCCGTTGGGGTTAAGCAGGCGCAAGGGCAGGGAGGCTATTTCGGGAAGGGTATACCTAGCGTTGAAGGCTTGGCGGACAATGGCGCGCAGATAGACGGTTTGACCCGGCCGGTATATTGGGCGATCCGTGTAGAGATAAACCTTAAGGGATGGCGGAGAAAATTGGAAGGGGATATTGAATTCCCAACTATCTACCCCAGCACTCCATCTCGGCATCGTTAAGCCAAAAGATGGATCGCCAGGCTGCGAGATAACCGCATAAGAATTCCGCCATGGGTCTTCAAGAGCGGGGATCGTTTTGCGGAAGATTCCCTCGCCATCCGTTTGCCCTTGGGCTAGAACTGCGCCGTTTTCATCGTATATGACAATGGGGGCATTGGCAAGCGGTTTTAAGCTCTCGCTATCCACTGCCCAGACAAGAGCCTCCTGCGGAGAAAGCTTATAGGTGAGATGCACGTCGCTCACCACAATCAAATAACGGGTGAGATAGGGCTGCTCGAGGGGAATTTCGATGTCGAGATAATACAAGCCCGGCGAGCGAGGTTGATTGTTGGGTTGGAGACTGACCTCGACACGTTGGTTGCGATTGGTGGCTAGCTCAAAGGCTTGTTCCCACGTTTGGTGATCGGCGGCGCGAAAATCACGGAAAAACGAGTAGTTATCCGGCGCTTGCAGCCGAATAAATTCATCCACTGAGAGACTGCCGCTTGCCAGACGCCCACGAGGCAAGTTGACCGCTTGGGCAGGTACGCTTGCCTTGTCGCTGGTGACCCAAAGCACGCTGCTGGGCACGCTAAGGGTCAAATTGGGCGGTAATGGCGCAGTGCGAAAAGAAATCTGAACCGGGCGGCCGAGCTTTTGCCCAAAGACATCTGTTAAGTCGGGTGAGACCTCGACAATATAATTTTGGCTGGGGTCAAAATTTGCCGAAAGAGTGGCAGCCCAAGCTTGATCATCCCACCAAATTGAAAAGTTGGTCACTGCTGGTGAAATGCGAAAATATTTCTCTAAACCTTTTCCATCTGTAGGGCTGCTGAAATAAAACCAGACCGACTCGTAAGGTGATTTTTCTCCGTCATTTGCGGGATTGGTGTAGAGCAGATCGAAGGGTGGTAATGTTTGCCAGGTTGCTCGCACTTCCTGTTGCAGGGAGACACCTCCTAAGGCTTGGGAAGTGGCACTCAGCAGAGCGGTGTAGGTTCTGTCTCTTATACACATCT